>JBKJKR010000313.1:0-5562 GCA_046597135.1 Acidimicrobiales bacterium
GACCCGACGCACGACGACAGCGGCTTGGCGGCCCGTCGACGCGACCCCCGCTATCAGCGCCTCATGGAGGCCACACGCGTCGCCGCACGCGAGGGCTACGACGCCGTATCGATGCGCGACCTGGCCGACAAATGCCGGCTCTCGATGACCACCATCTACCAGTTCTGTCGGTCGAAGGACCAGCTCATCGCGGAGGCGCACCTCGAGAACATGGAGGGGTTCCGTGAGCGTCTGGCGACACGACCACCGCGTGGCGCAACGGCCGAGGAGCGCGTGCTCCACGTCATGCGGTCGTTCACCAAGGCACTCGATGTCGACGAGGCGCTGTCGCGCACGCTCATGCGCGCGATGTACTCGCTCGACCCCGACGTACGGGGTCCACGCGCATCGGTCGGGGCCACCTATGCGGCCGTGATCAGTGCGGCCATCGGCGATGACGAGGTCGGCGACCGCGACGCCGTGACGACCACGCTCGGACACGTCATCGACAGCGTGATCCTCGGTTGGCTCGCCCGTCGCCACGATGTTGTTCGGGCCCGCCGCGACCTCGAGATCGCGGTTCACGCACTCCTCGGAGGGTCCACGTCCACCACGGCCCCGAACGACGGACGACACCGCCAATAACGTGTTACGGTCGGCCGACCGACCGAAGGTGCGGAGGCTCGACGTGAACGACGACGAACGGCGACGGCTTGACCAGATCCTGCGACCGGCCGCACCACCGCTCGTTCTCCAAGACGTCTACACCGACGATCAGCACCGTCGCATCGTCGATGTGATCCAACGCCATGGTCCCTGGCCGACGATCACCGCTCATCACTTCGACACCGTCGAGGAGCTCATGGCCACGTCGAACGGCGGCACCACGACAAACCTCGACATCACGCTCGACGATCTGGCGACCGCCCACTTCCGGGGCTACTTCGCCAAGGGCTCGACGGCGTTCTTCCCCGAAATCGAGGAATGCTTCTACAACAGCCACTTCCTCGAGCTCGCTCGAACGTACTGGGGTGCCCGGTACGCACAGCCCACGCACATGCTGTTCAACCTCTGCGGTCCGCATCGGAGTGGCCTGAACGCGCACCTCGACGCGGTCACCTTCCGCGGCATCCGCATCGAGAGCTCCCCCGTGTGGCTGCAGAACGTCATGGGTCGATCCGGCCTCTTCACCGACCACCTCGTGAAGATGGCGCAAGTGATCACCTGGTGGTACCTCGGCGAGAACGGCACCTTCACCTATTGGCCCGACGGACCGCTGGGCGAACCGAAGCGGCTCGAGCACCCACTTTGGAACAAAGGGGTCGTCGTACAGAACGAGATGATGTTCCACCGTGGTGACCCGGTCGGCCGGCCCGACGAGCGCGACGTCCCCGGCCTCAAGCATCGTTCGATGCTCGGCTACGAGAACACGCACGACGATTGGACCGTCACCACGGATGGCGCGGTGATCCGCCGCTACCGCCCGGACGAGATGCGACTCCTCGTCCACTGGAGCGCCGAGGTCTATGCCGACATGGTCGAGCTCGAAAAGACGCTCGACCACTCGGACGACCTCACCCACGATCGGGTGTTCGAGCGTCTGCTCGCCGACATGCGGAGCCGGGGCGTCGCAGTCGAGGAGCCGTCCGACCCGCTGCACGACAAGGACTTCATCCGAGCACTGATCGCGACCTACTCGATCGCGCCGGCCACCGACTGGGCGACCACGACCGCCGCCTGAACGCAGACCGCACCGCCGGCCGTCGACGGAGCGGTCGGGTGCCCGGTATGTGTAGTTTGCCCACGTGCCATCGATCGACTTCGGCCATGCACTCCGCTCGGCCCGGGGTGCCAACCCGGCCTCCATGCCCGAGATCTTGGCGCGGGCCGCAGGGGGGTTCGGTGCGACCGACCTGGTCGCCTACCTGGTCGACTTCGGCCAGACCGTTCTCGAGCCGATGCCGGACCGGGCCGCCCACGCCGAATCGCCCGGCACCGAGCCACTCGCCACGACCATGGCCGGCCGGGCCTTCACCACCCAGCAGATCCTGACCGCCGGTCGCGACAACGGTGTCCGGGTGTGGATCCCGATCGTGGAAGGTTCCGACCACACGGGCGTCATCGCGCTCTCCATCCCGGTCGTCGACGACGGCCTCCTCGCCTCGTGCACCGAGCTCGGGATCCTCGCCGGCTACCTCATCGCAGCGCACGCACGGTGCACCGACCTCTACAACCTCTATCGGCGCCGCCGCAGCATGAGCCTCGCCGCCAGCATGCAATGGGACCTGCTGCCGCCGCTGGTGCTCCAGGCCGGCGGCATCTCGGTGGCCGGCCTGCTCGAGCCGGCCTACGACATCGGCGGCGACTGCTTCGACTACGCCCTCAATGGCGCCTTCCTCGATTTCGCCATCATCGACGCGATGGGCCACGGCCTCGGCGCAGCCCGCATCGGCGCGTTGGCGATGGGGTGCTACCGCCACGACCGCCGCGAGGGGCAGGCGCTCGACGCGATGCACGCCAACCTTGGCTCGCTCATCGCAGCGCAGTACGACGACGACACGTTCGCAACGGGCATGTTGGCGCGCATCGAGCTCGAGTCGGGCGCGTTCACGTGGACCAACGCCGGGCACCCGCTCCCGCTGCTGATCCGCCAGGGCCGCGTGGTCAGCGAGCTCCGATGCCCGCCGACCCCACCCTGGGGCGTGACGGGTCGCAAGCCGACCGTGGCGACCGAACAGCTCGAGCCCGGCGATTGCATCTTCTTCTACACCGACGGGATCACCGAGGCGCGCACCGCTGACGGCGACTTCTTCGGCGTCGAGCGGTTGACCGACTTCATGAACCGCCATGCGTCGGAATCGCTTCGCCCCGAGCAGATGCTGCGCCAGCTCGTGGCGAGCGTGCGCGAGCACCAAGGGTTCGATGAGCTCGGCGACGATGCCACCGCGCTGATCGTTCGGTGGGACGGGTCCTGAGCCGTCGTGCGGCATCGGCCGAACGAGCTCCACTACCCTCGCGGCCGATGAGCACCGCGAGCGACGAAGCGACCCGGCCCGACTTCGACACGATCGTCGTCGGTGCGGGCATGTGCGGCCTCTACGCCCTCAAGGTCCTGCGCGATCAGGGTCGGCGCGTCCTGGTCCTCGAGAAGGGTTCGGGCGTCGGGGGCACGTGGTTCTGGAACCGCTACCCCGGAGCCCGCTGCGACATCCCGAGCCTCGAGTACTCCTTCGGATTCGACCCCGACCTCGAACAGGACTGGGTGTGGACCGAGCACTTCGCGTCGCAGCCCGAGATCGAGCGGTACCTCAACCACATCGCCGACCGTTACGACCTGAGGCGCGACATCCGCCTGAACACGGGCGTGACCGCCATGGTCTTCGACGAGAGCACCAGCTCGTGGACCGTCGAGACCGAATCGGGCGAACGGCTGCGGGCCCGGTACTGCGTGATGGCCACCGGTGGATTGTCGGCCCCGAATCGCCCGAACTTCCCCGGCATCGAAACGTTCACGGGCGCCATCGTCCAGACCAGCCTGTGGCCCGAGGATGGCGTCGAGCTCGAAGGCAAGCGCATCGGCGTCATCGGCACCGGTTCGTCGGGGGTCCAGGCCATCCCCGAGCTGGCCAAGGTGGCCTCGCACCTCACGGTCTTCCAGCGCACTCCGGCGTTCACCTGGCCGTCGCAGAACAAGGTGCTGACCGACGACGAACAGGCCACGATCAAGGCCCGCTACCGCGAGCTGCGGCACGAGCAGTACGAGTCGTTCAGCGGCACGGCGGGAACGACCGGCGCGGTGATCCTGCAGTTCGCGACCGACGACCACCGGATACTCGAAAGCACCCCCGAGGAGCGCGAGGCCGCACTCTTGGAGAAGGGCTTCAGCGCGTGTCGGATCTGGACCGACACGGCCAAGGACCTCGACGCGAACGAGATGGCGGTCGAGCTGTTTCGCGAGATGATCCGCCGCACCGTCAACGACCCCGACGTCGCCGAAGGGCTCTCGCCCCGCGGTTTCCCGCTCGGCTGCAAACGACCGGTGCTCGACACGGGCTACTTCGAGACGTTCAACCGCGACAACGTCAGCCTCGTCGACCTGCGACGTGACCACATCGAGGAGATCACCCCGCACGGCATCCGCACCACGCAGGGGTTCGTCGAGCCCGACGTGATCGTGCTCGCCACTGGCTTCGACGCATTGACCGGTGCACTGACGCGGATCGACATACACGGGCGCGGCGGCCGGTTGCTGCGCGACGACTGGGCCGACGGGCCGCGCACCTACCTGGGCGTCGGTGTCGCCGGCTACCCGAACCTGTTCATCGCCGTCGGACCCGGAAGTCCGGGCGTCCTCGCCACCTACCCGCCACAGATCGAACTGCAGCTCGGATGGATCGCCGAGTTCGTGCGCTACCTCGACGAGCACGGCCTCACCCTCGCCGAGGCGCAGAAGAGCGCGCAGGATGCGTGGATCAACCACGTCAACCAGGTCTCCATCGGCACGATGTTCACCGCCGCGTCGTGCAACTCCTGGTACAACGGCCAGAACATCCCGGGCAAACCGCGCGTGTTCCTGCCGTACGTGGGCGGCCTCCCGCTCTACATGGCCCGGTGCAACGAGGTGGCCGCCGACGGCTACGCCGGGTTCGACCTCGCCTGACCGCACCGCACCACCGAACCCCAGGGAGAGCACGTGCCCGACGTCGACGATCCAGGGCGTCTCCGCTCGCTTGCGAACACGCCCGCCAACCCGACCAAACCCGCGTACCGCAAGGGCGCGCCGAACGTCGTCGTGATCGTCCTCGACGACCTCGGCTTCGCGCAGCTCGGGTGCTACGGGAGCGATCTCGACACGCCCAACCTCGACGCGCTCGCGGCGAGCGGTGTGCGGTTCACGAACTTCCACACCACGGCGGTGTGCTCGCCGACCAGGGCGTGCTTGTTGACCGGCCGTAACCACCACCGCGTGGGCATGGGCATGCTGCCCGACCTCCCCATGAACTTCCCGGGCTATAGAGGCGAGTTCCCGAACGGTGCAGGAACCCTCGCCGAGATCATGCGAGCCAACGGGTACGCGACGTACGCGATCGGCAAGTGGCATCTCGTGCCGCGCGATCAGCGGGCGAGTGGTCCGTTCCACATGTGGCCGACGGGCGTCGGCTTCGAGCGGTACTACGGGTTCCTCAACGGTGAGACGAACCAGTGGACACCGAACCTGGTGCGCGATCAGCACCACATCGAACCGCCCGCCACGCCCGACGAGGGCTATCACCTCGAGGCTGATCTCACCGATCAGGCCATCGCGCACCTGCACGAGCTGCGCGTCGCTCAACCGAGTCGCCCGTTCCTCCTGTGGTACGCGAGCGGTGCGCCCCATGCGCCGCATCAAGCACCGCAGGAGTACATCGATCGTTACCGCGGGCGCTTCGACAAGGGCTGGGACGTGTGGCGCGCCGAGGTGCTCGAGCGACAGAAGGCGCTCGGCATCGTTCCCGCGACCACCACGCTCCCGCCTCTACCCGCGTGGATAGAACCGTGGGACGCGATCGACCTGCCCCGTCGCCGGCTCTACGCGCGGATGAT
>JBKJKR010000048.1:0-3038 GCA_046597135.1 Acidimicrobiales bacterium
GCGGCGCTTGCGGCGCCCACGTCCTCGGCGGCGGTGAAGCCCGCATGCAGCGCATTGCTCGCTGCCCCGTGCAACGTGCCGCCGAGGGGGCCGAGCCCGGCGCTGACCATGGAGTAGACGTCGGCGCGCGTCGACGCGGCCACGCGTGCTGCGAAGGTGGATGCCGCAAGGTCGTGATCGGCGAGCAGCACGAGTGACGCGTTCAGCGCGTGACGCCACTTGGCGGTCGGTCGCTGCTCGGTGAGGCGAGGCCACAAACGATCGGCCAGCGCGGAGTGCTTCGATGGCTCGGCGCCCCAGCGTGGGAGCGTTTCGACAAGCGCGACCAGTAGCAGGCGGGCTGCCCGCACAATGCTGCGAGCTTGCAGGTCGCCGCGCAGAGGATCGGCGGCCGACATCCATGCCGTGGTGGCCCGTAGGCGATCGAGGGCCGGCGAATCGTGCGGGAAGGTGGCCTGCATGGCCCGCAACCCGGTGAGCGTCGCGTGGTCGAGCGACGGGCGCGGCGGCGCGGACGGCGAGGCGAGCGCGCCGGTCCACAGAAGGTCGGCGACCGCTTCGAACGGCACGCGTCGGTGCACGAGATCGTCGAGCGCGTTTCCGCGGTACGAGATGCGTGAACCGTCGATGCGGGTGATCGCCGATACGACTGGTGTGTCCATCGCGCTGGTGCGCGCGCCCCGCCGGCGGCCTTGGAGACGTTCGATGTCGAGCGGATCGAAGGTGCTCGTCTTGCCGTCGAGCGTGCGCGACTCGAGCAGACCCCGGCTCACGTAGGCGTAGAGCGTGGCCCGCTTGACGCCCAGGCGCGCCGCGGCCTCCTGGGCGGTCATCCGCTCGCGTTCCATGGGCTTCCTCACCGTTGCTTGATCAGATCAACATTGATCAGGTCAAGATTGTCAATAGATCATGTTCGCACGATCATGACCGCATGGAACAGATGATCGCCCCTGCAGGATTGAAGGGCCTCGTCGTGGCCGACACGTCGATCGGCGATGTGCGAGGCAGTGAGGGCTACTACCACTACCGCGGTCGCTCCGCGGTCGACGTGGCGCGCCACGACACCTTCGAAGGCGCGTGGTCGTTGGTGCTCGACGGCCCCGATCACCCGCCGGTCGCGCCCGAACGTGAGGTCGACGGAACCGTGTGGGGGTTGCTCGAAGCGTTCGCCGCGCCTGACGTGGCGCCGCTCGACGGGTATCGCTCGCTCGTCGGGCGCACCGGTCCGTATCGGCCGATGCTCGACATCGACGCGAACGACCGGCGCAACGATGCGGTGCGCATCGCGTCGGTCACGCCCACCCTCGTGGCCGGGTTCCATCGTCGCGCACACGGCCTCGACCCGCTTCGGCCCGACACGTCCCTGTCGCACGCGGCCGACTACCTGCGAATGCTCACGGGTCGCGATCCAACGCCTCGCGACGTGGCCGCGCTCGAGACCTACCTCATCGCCACCATCGACCACGGGTTCAACGCGTCGACCTTCACCGCACGGGTGATCGCGTCCACGGGTAGCGACATGGCGAGTGTCGTGATCGGCGCGGCCGGAGCGTTCCTCGGGCCGCTCCACGGCGGCGCGCCGGGACGCGTGCTCGAAATGCTCGACGCGATCGGCGAGCCGTCGGATACCGGCGCATGGGTACGGGCCGAGCTCGCACGCGGTGGCAAGATCATGGGCTTCGGCCACGCGGTGTATCGGACCGAGGATCCGCGGTCGCGACTGCTGCTCGAGGTGGCCCGCACGTTCGACGATCCACTCGTGGCGCGCGCCGAGGCGGTCGAAGCCGAGATCCTGCGCGCGTTGCGGGCGCACAAACCCGATCAACCGATCCAGGCCAACGTCGAGTTCTACGCCGCAGTGGTGCTGCACCTGTGCGGCATCCCGGCGTCGATGTTCACGCCCACTTTCGCGGTCGCCCGCGTGGTGGGTTGGACGGCGCACGCGCTGGAGCAGGCCGCGGCCCCGAAGATCATGCGCCCCTCGGCCCGCTACGTCGGCCCCGTGCTCGCCGCGGCGGGCAACGAACGCTGATCCTCGGCGAGCCGGCGGGCCATGCCGGTGAGCATCTGGTTCCACCACAAGGCGAACCGCAACTGGAACGTCGGCACGGCAAGCCGTGGCGAGCGGCGTGCTCCCTCGGGATGGTGTCCCACCCGAAGTGCTCGACGGTGACGCGGGTGCGCTCGCCGAATGCGTCGAATCGCACGTGGAGCTCGGTCTCGTGGTCGTCGGTGAAGCTGGCCTGGCGCCACGACACGACCAGCCGGGCCGGCGGATCCCACACCTTGACGCGGCCGATCTCGAACACGCCGCCGTCGTCGTAGGTCTCGGTGAGCCGGCCCGTGGGTCCGGGCTCGAACGCCAGGGTGCCGGTTCGGTCCTCGCGGAACTGGAACAGCCCGTTGTGGCGCCACCACTGACCGACCTGCTCGGTGAACGCCGTGAACGCGCGCTCGGGCGACGCGGCGACGCTCACCGCGACCAGGACCCTCGAGGTGTCGTTCACTCGGCCCGCTCGATGTGCTCGGCGAACGATGCCAGCTGCGCCGCCCACCCGCGCTCGGCCCGGTCGAGCCACGAACGCAGCTCGACCATGGGCGCGGAGCGCAGCGAGTAGATGCGCACCCGGGCGTCGAACTCCGGGTGAGTCTCTTCGACGAGCCCACCCTGACGCAACACCCGCAGGTGCTTGCTCATGGTGGATGGTGTCGTGCCGACCGCGAATGCGAGCTCGCCGGCGCGCCACGGGCGCTGCGCGAGCAACTCGACCGCACTCCGGCGCACCGGATCGGCGAGTGCCGCGAACGTGTGGTCGAGCGCGCCGGCCGCCGTCACGGCCACTGGGTGGCCATGATGGGTTGGCCGAGTGCTTGCTCGGCCTCTTCCTTGGTGACGTCGCGCACCTTGGTCGAGAACGTCCACCGGTGCCCTTCGAGGTCGACCGCGAGGTAGGAGCGGTCACCGTAGAACTGGTCCTCGGGCGCCATCTCGATCTCGGCACCCTGGGCCTTGGCGTGTGCGTGGTGATCGTCGACGT
>JBKJKR010000495.1:0-2591 GCA_046597135.1 Acidimicrobiales bacterium
AACCCCATCTTGAAACCGATGGCCGCCGCGAGGCCCGACACGTAATAGGGCGCGGCGTCGTTGATGACGTCGACCATGGCGTCGGTGCCGTTGATGTGGCGCCACATCGCGTCGAACGCGTCGAGCGGGTTGTAGCCGGCGAACAGCAGCACGAGGCTCGAGAGCCCGATGGCCACGCCGAAGGCCACGAGTGGCGCAGCGACGAGTTCGATGAGCTTGCGACGGTTCACTGCGCTGCTCCGCTGTCGACGTGGGCGCCGGTCATGTAGGAACCGAGCTCACCGGGCGTGATCCGCGCGGGGTCGAGCTGCGCCACGATGCGGCCCTTGTAGATGACGAGCAGCAAGTCGCTGAGCCCGATGAGCTCGTCGAGGTCGGCGGAGATGAGCAGCACGCCGAGACCCGCGGCGCGTGCGTCGCGGATGGCGTCCCACGCCGCGGCCTGGGCGCCGACGTCGATGCCCCGCGTGGGGTGTGCGGCGATGAGCACCTTCGGCTCGGTGAGCATCTCGCGCCCGATGAGCAGCTTCTGCTGGTTGCCACCAGACAGGGCCACTGCGGCCACCAGCGGGCCGGGTGTGCGAACGTCGAACGCCTCGATGATCTGCTCGGTGCGCTTGATCGCGGCGGCCTTGTCGATCCAGATGCCGTTCGCGAAGGGCGGCCTGGTCTGGTGGCCGAGCATGACGTTCTCCCACAGGGGGGCGTCGAGCACGAGGCCGTCATGATGACGGTCCTCGGGGATGTAGCCGATGCCGAGCTCGCGGCGGTGTCGCGTGCTGCGCGACGTGACGTCCTCGTCGCCGAGCACGATCTCGCCGGAGTCGGCGGCTTCGACCCCGATGATGACGTCGAGCAGCTCGCGTTGCCCGTTGCCGTCGACGCCGGCGATGCCCACGATCTGACCCGCATGCACGACCAGGTCGATGTTGTCGAGCACCGTGCGCGGACCGTCGCACAGCGTGAGCCCGCGCACGGAGAACATGACCTCGGGCCGCACCGTGTCTTCGCGGGTCTCGGGAGTGGGCAGCTCACTGCCGATCATGAGCTCGGCCAGGGTTCGCGCGTTCACCTCGGATGGCAGCACGTGCGCCACCGTTCGACCGGCGCGGATGACGGTGATGGCGTCGGCGATGGCCAGCACTTCGTCGAGCTTGTGCGAGATGAACATCGCCGTCACGCCCTCGGCGGTGAGGCCCCGGAGCGATGCGAACAGTTCGTCGACCTCGTGAGGCACGAGAACCGCGGTTGGTTCGTCGAGGATGAGTATGCGGGCGCCGCGGTAGAGCACCTTGAGGATCTCGACGCGCTGGCGTTCACCGACGCCTAGTTCGTCGATTCTGGCGTCGGGGTCGACGCTGAGACCATACCGACGACCCAGGGCGACGATGCGCTCGCGAGCGCCGTCGATGTCGAGTCGCCACTTCTTGCCGGGCTCGTCGCCGAGCACGATGTTCTCGATGACGGTGAGATTGCCGGCGAGCATGAAGTGCTGGTGCACCATGCCAATGCCCGCCGCGATGGCGTCGCGGGGCGATTTGAACGAGCGCAGCGTGCCGTCGACGGTGATGGTGCCTTCGTCGGGTGGCTGCTCGCCGTAGAGGATCTTCATCAACGTCGACTTGCCCGCACCGTTCTCGCCCACGATGGCATGCACCGAACCGTGCGCGACCGTGAGGTCGACGTCGTCGTTCGCGATGACCCCGGGGAACCGCTTCGAGATCCCGCTCAGGGCAATGGCGGCTGCGACCGGTGCTGCCGTGGTGGCTGATGTCGACGGCGCGTCAGACATGGCGTTGCCGCCCGTGACGCGACGCGGGGGAGCCAGCAGTGGTGCTGGCTCCCCCGACGTGCAAGCGCATTGCGATCACGAAATCCGACTGTTACTTGGCCGGCACCGTGATCTTGGCCGCGATGATCTCGGCTTTGTACGACTCGAGCTTCTTGATGGTGTCGGAGGTGAGGAAGCCGCCGGAGGTGGCGTAACCCACGCCGTCGGCCTTGAGGTCGAACACCTCGGCCTTGCCACCGGCGAACGTGCCGCCGACGAACGCCTTGATGCCGCCATACACCGCGACGTCGACGCGCTTGAGCATCGAGGTCATGACGTACGCCTGGAGGTCCTTGCCGACCGTGAGGTACTGGTCGCTGTCGACCCCGATGCCCCACACCTTCTTCGACGCACCGTTCTTGTCGGTGTAGGCCTTGGCGGCCTCGAACATGCCGGTACCCGACGTGCCCGCTGCGGCGTAGATGATGTCGACGCCGTCGGAGTACATCTTGTCGGCGATGACCTTGGCCTTGTCGGGGGCGGTGAAGCCCGTGAAGTCACCGTCGGGGGTGATGTATTTGACATCGACCGTGACGGTGGCTCCGGCAGCCTTGGCGCCCGCGACGTAGCCCGCAGAGAACTTCTTGATGAGGTCGTTCTCGACGCCACCGATGAAGCCGATCTTCTTCGACTTGGTCTGCAGCGCAGCCGCCGCGCCGACGAGGAAGGAACCCTCTTGCTCGGCGAAGGTCACCGAGTAGACGTTCGGCTGTGCGACGACGGAGTCGACGATCACGAACTTCTTGGTGGGGTTGGCCTT
>JBKJKR010000497.1:0-6954 GCA_046597135.1 Acidimicrobiales bacterium
CTGATGCCGTCGGCGGCAGGCGCGTACCGCGTGCTGCCGGTGTTGTCGGCGTTGCGGTCCATGTACTGCTTGCTCTCGAGAGCCATGCGGCTGGCCGGGCCACCTTGGTTGCGGTGACCCGAGTAGTGCGCGGCGCCGTCCTCGGTCTCGAGCACGAGTCGACCGAACTGCCGGAGGAACGTGTCGAGCTGGGCTTCGGTCGGGCTCGGCTGGCCGCGCAGCACAAGAAGCAGGTTGCGCCGCAGCGCGAGCGTGAGCAGACGCACCACATCGGCATCAGACCGGTCCCACGCCACGCCGGTGACCTCGACGCCGAACGGTGCGTCGGCGATCTTCGTGAACCGCAGACCACTCGACACCGGGACCTCGAGACCGAGGCTCGGCGAGAACCGCGACCGGTGGGTCGCTTCTGCACTCGTCGTGGTGACCGTCGACATCAGCATCTCCCGTCCGGTCCCTCAACGCACCGCCCGCAACGGACAGCCCGCAACTCTGAGTCGATGGTAGACGATGCCGTACGATCCTCCCGTGGCCCGACAGGTTCCGGTGATGAGCGCCGCCGAGCTGGTACTCCCGGCGGGATCTGCGCTCGATCCGGTGATGGTGTTCGACGTGGCGACCCGGACCAACCGCGCGCAGGCCGCACTCGGCACCCAGCTGCTGGCCGTGACGGCGAGATCGGCCACCATTCGCACCCCATGGCGGGCCGACCTGGCGGCCGGGGGCCCCACCGAACGGTGGGCGAACACCGTGGTCGCCATGTTGATCGATCACGCATGTTCGCTGGCCGCGCTCATTGCGCTCGGCGACGTCGACCGCTGGGCCGGTTCGCTCGACCTTCGGGTCGACCACCGTTGTCCGCTCGAGGCCTCTCCGTTCCTGGTGGCCCATGCCGTGTGCGACGAACGGGTGGGTGCCGTGATGCTCGTGCGCGCCTTCGTCTCGAGCGATGCCCCCGATGATGACCCACCGGCCGTCGGCCTTTGCACCATTGCCGTGACCGGACCGGCTGGCGCGACCGCACCGGCTGCGGGCGGGTCGCCGTTGTGACGGGGCCCGAGCCCGAGCTGCTCTTACCGCTCCGTCGGTCGTTGGGCGTGGCACCCCCGTGCCGCTACCTCGGGCTGCGCGCCGAGATGGTCGACGAGCGACTCGTCGTGGTGCTGCCGGCCCTCGAGCGCCATGTGGGCGATGCCCGACACCGCACGTTGCACGGTGGCGTGCTGGCTGCGTTCCTCGAGGTCGCGGCATGGTCGGTGCTCGACGCGCGGGGGTGGGGACACGCGGCAACGACGGTGTCGTTCAGCTCGGCCTTCGTGCGGCCCGCGGTCGTGGCCGACACCCACGCCACGGTCGATGTCGTGCGCACCGGACGCCGCGTGGCGCACGTGCGGGTCGATGCGTGGCAGTCCGACCCGGGGACCGTGGTGGCGATCGGCCAGGGGACGTTCTCGTTGCGTTAACAAATGCCCGGCGCCCGTCGAGGATGTCGGCGACGCGAGCGCGTACCGTGGCGTACTCGTGGACACCGACTCGATCGAACACCCAGCGCACGACACCCATGGTGCCGTCGCGCCCGGCCTGCCCACCAGCGGGCGCGTCTCGTACCAAGGCGAGCCGGGCGCCAACAGCTTCGCCGCGTGTCTCGAGGTGCTGCCGGGAATGGAGCCCATCGGGTGCCAGACCTTCGAGGACGCGTTCGTCGCCGTGCAGAGCGGCGATGCGGACCTCGCGATGATCCCCGTCGAGAACTCCATTGCGGGGCGGGTGGCCGACATCCATCATCTGTTGCCGGAATCCGGTCTGCACATCATCGCCGAGCACTTCCTGCCCATTCACTTCCAGCTCATGGTGTTGCCCGGCACAACACTCGGCGACGTGCGCCGCGTTCGCAGCCACATCCACGCGCTCGGACAGTGCCGCCGCATCATCCGCGAGAACGGTTGGGCCACGTCGGTCGCCGACGACACAGCGGGGGCGGCTCGCGAGGTGGCCGAAGCCGGCGATCGCAGCGTCACCGCCCTGGCGCCCGCGGCCGCGGCCGCCCTGTACGGCCTCGAGATCCTCGCGTCCGATGTCGAGGACGAGCACTACAACACCACCCGGTTCTTGGTGCTGGCCAGAGCGGCCGTCGAACCTCCGGTCGACAACGGTCCGGCCATCACCAGCATCTGCTTCCGGGTGCGCAACGTGCCGGCGGCGCTCTACAAGGCCATGGGCGGCTTCGCCACCAACGGCGTCAACATGACCAAGCTCGAGAGCTACCAGCTCGGCGGCACCTTCTTCGCGACGCAGTTCTACGCCGACGTCGAAGGACATCCCGCGCAGACCTCGTTGAGCTTGGCGCTGGAGGAGCTCGAGTTCTTCTCCGTGCACCTGCGCATCCTGGGCACGTACCCCGCGCATCCGTTCCGAGCACAGATCGCGGAGCCGGCGAGCAACGCACTGCTCCGCCCCAACCGCGCGCACTGAACGTCAGCCGTCCAGCGTTCGTAGATCGACCACGGCCGGGTCACCGAAACCGTCACCCATCACGTAGCGGTAAAGGCGCTGTGCGGTCTGCGCGGGTGAGGCCAAGTGCCCGTCACGGTGCAAGGAGACGAACCGCGGTTGCTGCGGGAAGTCGGCCACGCTGCTCGCACGGATCTGCGTCTGCATGTCGGTGTCGATCACACCCGGCGCGATGGACGCCACCCGAAACCGGGGCGGCGCCTCCAACGCGAGGCACCGGGTGAAGTGATCGATGCCGGCCTTGGTGGCGCAGTACGTCGCCCAACCCGAGTACGGGTTGATCGCGGCACCGGAGGAGATCTGCGCGATCCGGCGCTCGACGTCGAGGTCGGCGGTCAGTCGGAGAAGCTCGTTGCTGAGCGCGATCGGCGTCGCCAGGTTGACGTTCACGGCGTCGGTGATGTCGCTCACGGCGCGAGTGCCGATCGGTCCGATCGGCGGGAGCACCCCGGCGTTGTTCACCAACACGACTCGCGAGATGGTCGTCCAGTCGGCCACGTCGAGCGCGTCGGCAAGTGCCCGGGCAGCATCGGTCGGCGAACGGAGGTCGACGACCACCTGCCGCAGGTCGAGGGCGACGTGCGCCGAACGGCGCCGACCCATCGCAACGACCGTCGTGTGCTCGTCCCCGACGAACACGTCGAGCAGCGCGGCACCCAGGCCGCGGGTGTGTCCGGTGATGATGACAAGGTTGCGCATAGGGCAAGTATGCGCGTCGGAACGACACGAGCGGAGCGGACCGCACGTGGCGGCAGCGCTACGGTTCCCGCTTGACCGAGGGGGATCGATGGCAATCGACGAGCGTGAGCTTCAGGCTGTACTGGACGAACGGGCGATCATCCGCACGATGAACCGCTACTGCCGGGCACTCGACCAGGGCATCGAGGCCGAATGGAACGACGTTTTCACCGCGGATGCGGTGTACGACACGGTGCTGCCCAACGGTGACGTGTACGCGGACCTGACGACACCCGACGAGTTCGTGGCCTTCCTGCACGCGTACCCGCGGCATCCGGTCACTGCACCGAAGCACGTCATGGTCGATCCCATCATCGATGTCGACGGCGACACCGCACGGGGCGAGAGCGTGTTCTTGTACTTGAACCAGTCTCCCGGCGACGTCCCGAAGGTGATGGCGTGGGGTCGCTACATCGACGAGTTCCGGCGCGAGGGCAATGTGTGGCGAATCGCCTCGCGACGTTGCGACACCGAGGCGGTCGATGCCTGACGACTTGCTCGACGAACTGCGCCGCTGACCGCTATCCGCGGAGCGCTGCCGCGAACTCTCCCCAACCGAGCTGTTCGAGCGTGGTGTCGAGGTCGGAACCGTCGGTCAGCTCGATTCGTGCGTGGCCGGGCTTGGTCAGGTAGGCGAACCCGGCCGGTACCGCGTCCTCGTTCGCGAGCGTGACTTCGAGATGCCAACCGCTCGCCATGAGCCCCCGGGCGGACCCGGTGACATCGTCGACCCAGTAGGCCACGTGATGCAGGCGGGCGACGTCGTCGGTGGCCCACACGCTGCCCAGCTGACCCTCGAGGAGCTCCACTCGCATCGGGCCGCCCCGCGAGGTGGTGGCGCGTCGCAGACCGGGTACGAGCTCGCCATCGTCGCCGGCGAACGGTGGGGCGAGCGCACCGTCGAACGGCTCGTTGAAGGCGATGCCGAACAGTGCGCCGACGCTGGCGATCGCCACATCGAGATTGCACGTGACGATGCCGACGTGCGCATGGATCCCCGGTAGCTCGATCGCCATGTCTCCCCCTGGTCCGGAACACGCGGATGGTACCCGGGTGGCCGGTCGGCGAACGTTTGCTCAGCGGCGTCGGGTGATCGTGTCGACGTCGTCGGGTCGCAAGGCCCAGGAAGGCCGAGCGGGTGCGGTGTCGAGGGTGGCGACGGCGGCTGCGGGAAATCCTTCGACGTGCGTATGCGGTTCGATGCGCTGGCGTTGCCGCACGAGCGAACCGGCGCCGACCACGCAACCTTCGCCGACGATCGCGCCGTCGCACACGATGGCCGCCGGCTCGACGACGGTGCCTGCGCCGATGTGGCAGCCGTGGATCATGCACGCCGGGCCGATCACGACGTCGCCGGTGAGCTCTGCCGAATCGAACACCACTGCGGTGGGGTCGATGGTGGGGGCAACGCCCCGGTACTCGTAGATTGCTCCCATTGATGCTCCTGCGTTCGGGTGCGCCGCGACCGGCCGGTAGGTCGCAGCCGGTAGCTCGAGCGTTCCACCGCGCAACGCGGTGAGCCGGGCGATGTCGGTGTCGTCGGCCCGGCGAATGACGCGTCCGGGTCGCCCGACGATGACGCGGTCGTCTCCGAACGAAGCGCCCGCCGGGATCAAGGTTCCTTCGCCGAGGAAGCAACGGTTGCCGAGGCGCGCGCCGCTGAGGATGATCGAGCCGTTGCCGATCTCGCACAGATCGCCGACCGTCGCGTCGATGACCACGCATCGATGACCGAACACGCTGCGGCGGCCGACGAACAGGCCGGACGAAGCGACCGCCACGCTGTTCTCGAGCAACATCGAGCCGGCGCCGACTGTGGCGCGATCGTCGATGGAACGCAGCACCGACCCCTGCGCGAGGGCGGCGCCAGCGCCGAAGCGCGCCGCACCGATGAGCGTGGCCGAGCGCTCGGCATCGCGCCCGGCCCACGGGGCGCGGCCACGCTCATGTTCTTCGTCAGGCATCGCCGAGTTGCGCCATGAGACCCTGATCGACCAGCTCCGTGTAGT
Source organism: Acidimicrobiales bacterium (assembly GCA_046597135.1). Lineage (GTDB taxonomy): Bacteria > Actinomycetota > Acidimicrobiia > Acidimicrobiales > WLNW01 > WLNW01. Next base: position 5,259 of record JBKJKR010000497.1, read on the forward strand.
CGGGATGACGCTCGATGTAGGCAGCGATGAACGGGCACAGCGGAACGACGCGAAAACTGTGCGAGCGAACGTCGTCGAGTGCTGCCTTGGCGAGTGCGCCACCGAGGCCCTTGCCCTCGAAGGCCGGATCGATCTCGGTGTGCACGAAGATCACGCGTCCGGTGCGCCGCACGTATTGCGCGAACCCGGCCGGCCGCCCGTCGGAGGTGATCTCGAACCGGTTGAGCTCAGGGTTGTCGCGTATCTCGCTCATCGATCCTCCCGATCGCCGGTTGAACTTCCGCGCCGAGCCTACGACCGTGATCCGGTGGGGTGCGACGCCGTAGGGTGCGGCCATCGACCGAGCCGGAGCCGAGACCGTTGCGTGACACCGAGTACCCGATCCACGTCGACGCCGCGGTGCTCGATGACCTTCGGCGGCGGATCCGCGACACACGTTGGCCCGACCAGTTGGCGGACACCACGTGGGAGCACGGCGCCGACCTCCCATACGTCCGTGACCTGGCCACGAACTGGGCGGACACGTTCGACTGGTCCGCGATCGAGGCTGCCCTCAATGTGGAGATGCCCAGCCATCGGTGCGCGATCGGCGACCTCGATGTGCACTTCACGCGGAGCGTTCCCGACGTCGACCCGTCCGAGCGTGGATTGCCGCTGGTGCTGCTGCACGGTTGGCCGAGCTCGTTCGTCGAGATGCGTGGACTCGTGGCACGGCTGGTTCGCTCCGGCCACGAGGTCATCGTGCCTTCGCTTCCCGGTCACGGCTTCTCGTCGATTCCGCGCCACGTCGGGTTCGGCGCCGACGAAGGTGCGGTGGTCGTCGCAGAGCTCATGACCGACGTGCTCGGCCACGACCGTTACGTGGCCCACGGTGGCGACCGTGGTTCGTTCGTGGCGACGTCCCTTGGGCTCGCGGCCCCCGCTCATGTCGCGGGCATCCACCTCACACTGCCCGGTGGCATCCCCGGCGACGGCGCCGAGCGCACCGCGGAGGAGAACGAGTGGCTGACCACCACCGCCGCATGGTCGGTGGAAGAAGGCGGCTACTCGGCCATCCAGGGCACGCGTCCGCAATCGCTCGCCTATGCCATGCACGACTCTCCGGTGGGCATGCTCGCGTGGATCGTCGAGAAGCACCGTGCCTGGAGCGATTGCGGCGGTGACGTCGAGCGATGCATCACGCGCGACCAACTGCTCACCAACGCAACGATCTATTGGGTCACCGGCACCTTCCGTGCCGCATCGCACTGGTACTGGGAGCACCGCGTGAATCCGCCGGCCGCGGTGCGGCCCGTGCACATCGACGTCCCGACCGCGGTGATGCGCTATCCGAAGGAGGTCATGCGTACGCCCCGCTCCGCGGTGGCCCGCAAGTACCGGCTGGTGCGCTGGACCGATCGACCCTCGGGTGGGCACTTCCCGGCCTATGAGGACCCCGACAACCTCGCCGCGGATCTGCTCGAGTTCGCGTCTCAGCTCGACCGTTAGCGGAGCCCGGCGACCGACGTCGCGGGCAGCAGGCCGAGCACCTCGCGCTGCTCGGGGGTGGCGGTGACCGCCACGACATCGGTGCCGTGCAGCACCATGAGCGCCAAGGCGTCGCGCAACGGCGTACCGAGTGCGATGGTCGGGAGACCGGCGGACGTTTGCGGCGGCGGCGCCGGCAGCAGCATGGACGCGTCGACCGGTGTCACGG
>JBKJKR010000053.1:0-4416 GCA_046597135.1 Acidimicrobiales bacterium
CACGCCGTTGCTGTTGAGCGCCCATTCACCCGAGTTTTTGCGCGCAACCATGCCGTGTTCCATCGTTTCCCGATCTCTCGCGCCAACGCTCCTGTTCGCATCGACACGCGGCGGCGATGTCGATTCGCGGCTCGCGATCGAGGCCGAGGCCGGCGCGCTGCGAATCCGTGTAGGTACAGACGTCCTCGTCACGACCGAGGTCGTCACGTCCGCCGCCTCGTGCGACTTCGCGTTCGCGCTGACCGCCCACGGGTTCGGCGCGGCTGACTGGTCACTGTTGCAAGGGGATTCTCTCGTGGCGAGCGGCGCGACGGTGCCGCCGGTCTTCTCCGGGTTCCTCAGCGAGGTCGACCCCCGCGGCACGCGCATGCAGGTGTCGGTGACCACACGGGCATCGAGCTCGCGTCCATCGGCACGCCAATGGCTGTTGGTCGTGACGACACTCGTCGGCATCGGCGTGGCATTGGCCTCGGCACCTGGAGCGCCCCGGCGCAATCGGTCGCGCCGAACGGAGCGACGCACACCGCGATCGCATCGCCGTCTCGACGCGACGGTGCTCGGCGCCTTGGTGGCGTGGTGGTTGCTCGGTCCGTGGTTCTTCGACGACGGGTGGCTGATGGCCACCGTGCGCGCTCGGAACGGAAGTGGCTCGTTCAGCAACTACTTCGACACGCTCGCCGCGCAGATGCCACTCGGCTTCGCGTTCCACGCCGTGTTGTGGCCGTTCGCCGCGATCGATGCGCCGTTCCTCGTGTGGCGACTGGTGCCGCTCGTGGCCTGCGCGTCGACGTGGCTTCTCGCGCGGCGAATTCTCGTGCTCGCGACGCACGATCCGGTGCCTCTTGCCGGACTCGTCGCGCTGGCCGCCGGGCACTTGTTGTTCTCGTTCGCGTGGCTCCTGACCCTTCGGCCCGAGCCGATGGTCGCGCTGCTCTCCGCGGCGGTGTTCGCATGGGTGCTGCAATATCGAGACGGCGATCGCCCGCGCACCCTCGGCGTTGCGCTCGTCGCGGCGGCGCTCGCCGCCACCTTGCACCCCAGCGGATTGGTGGCTTCGGCGCCGCTGCTCCTCGCCGTGCCGACCGCCTGGCAGGCACTCCGCCGCGACCTGGCGTCGCTCGTGCAGTGCGCGGCCATGGGGGCGTGCGGGATCGCGGCGGGCATTCTCGTGTTGTTCGCCGACACCGACGCGGCGAGGTGGCGGGTGGATCGCGGGCTGTTCGCAGGCGACGGGTTCCATTCGCGCGGGGTGCTCGACGAGGTCGACCGCTATCGCGACCTGCTGGCCAACGGCTCGATCCCCGCCGTGGCCAGCGTGCTCGTCGCGGGGGTTGCGATGCTCGCGTGGTTCGCCGCAACGCTCGCCCGACGCGACCGACGCACGAGCGGTGGGAGCCCCACCGACGCGACCCCGCTCGTCTTCGGCGGCGTCCTCCTCGCGGCGGTGATGCTGCTCACGTTGACCCCGAGCAAGTGGACCTACCACTTCGGATCGTTGTCGGCGTTCGCCTCGCTCGCCATCGCTGCGGAATCCTCGCGTGTCGCAACCGTGCGGGGCCGGCGCGGCGCGATCGCCGGTGGCACGGTCGTTCTCGCGCTGGCGCTCGTGGGCGCGCGGAGCTTCCGAAATTCTCCCGATGCGCAGTACTTCCTCGAGCTCGGCACTCCCCGCCTGCCGGTGCCCAGAAACCCGTTGCTCTGGATCGCCGCGGTCGCCGCGTTGCTCGCGATCCCCAACACGCGGAGTTGGGTGCGGCGCTGGTCGTTCGTGGCGATGATCTCGTTGACCCTCGCGGCGACGTTCGCGCTGTACGTCGTCGCCCCCGTGGTGAATGGGCCGCGTTGGGCGATGCCGCGAGCCGGTATCGATGACCTCGTGCACGGAGGCTGCCCGATCACCCGAACGATCGATGTGAGTGACGAGCGTGAGGGGCGACCGTTGACTCGTGACGACGGATCACTGCCGACGCTCGGCTGGTACTCCCTCGACGGGGTCGGCGGCGCCGACGGCGCCGACGTGGTGGCCACCGTGCGGGCGTCGGCGGAAGCGCGTGGGATCACCGTGCGAGTCGAGTGGGCCACGCGAGATCGAGACTCGACAACGATGTTGGGCGAGACATCGATGGCGGTGGCGCCGTTCACCTCATCGGTGTTCGGGCCAACCCCGCTCTCGCGCCTGATACGAGTTGGCCCGCATTCGTCTCGTCTCCCTGACGCCAACGCAGTTCGGCTGACCGCGACAACGAGCGACGGCTCGCCCGTCGCGCTGAGCGACGTGATGGCCATCGCGCCGAGGTCGCTCGCGTCCGTGCTCGCGGGGCGATCGGCGTTGGTCAGCCCGCCCGAGTTGCCCCTGTTTCGGTGCACCACTCCCCCTCTCGTCCGCGCCGGGATCGCAGCCATGCCCGAGGCAACGATCGGCTTCGAGCGACGCGACGCAATCGACGAGATCCCTGAGCTCGGCAGCGCGTCCGGCCCGTGGTTCCTGGCGGAAGACGCCTACTCGACCACGCGGCTGAGGGCGTGGCTCACGGACACCGACGCGTTCGCAGTGACCGTCCACGAGCCGGGCTCAGCCGAGCGCTCCGTTCCCATCGACATCGTGTACCGATGAGCGAGCAACCAGCCGAAGTCAGACGCGGGTGGCGGCGCGCACGATGTCGGCGTCGATGTCGGCGATGACGTCGCCCTCGGCGTCGAGGTCGTAGAACTCGACGCCTTCGGAGACCACGGCTTCGTCGCCGCCCACGGCAACCGCGAACTTGTTGGCGGAGTTGCGCACCACGTCGTGCAACATCTCGTGCAACTCCTCGGTCGAGAAGAACGAGTGCAGCGTGGCGGCCATGGTCGCGTCGAGTCCCGTGGGCAGGGTGACCACCACGTCGACGAACTGCACCGCTGCGGCGTGGCGGGGCGCGAGGTCGGTGGGCCGCGACGCGACGATCGACTCGAACGGCTCCGCCGAACCCAAGGCTTCGACCGCCTGCACGCTGAGGCGCGACTTGCAGATGCGGCACTGGTGCGCGGCGGCGCCCCGCAGGCGGACGAGCTCGGCGGTGACCGGGTCGAGTGCCTTCATGCGCGCCACGGTGCGCAGGTAGTTCTCGATGGCGGGCCACACCGCCAGCTCGGCGGGCACGTCGACGTCGGCCACCTCGAGCGGCGCGATGGGGCCGAGTCGCTCGATGACGATGCGGCGCCGGATGCCAAGGTCGATCACGTACAGCGCTTGCGCGAACCCGAGCGCATCAGCGCCGAGGTGTTCGAACATGCGCCCGCGCAGCGCGTCGTCGATGCCGCTGACGTCGATGACGAACTGATCGACGAAGGTGGCGAGTGCCTTGCCGCGCGCGTCGGTGGGCTCGGCCGGCGAGGGACCCACGAGCAACAACGCGGCAACCCGCTCGCGGATCGTCGCGACGAGCGCCGGATCGGTGTCGCGCTCGACGATGCGTTCGATCACCGCGAGGTCGAGGTCAGCAGCATGCGTGGTCATGGGGCGATGCTACGCCTGTGACGCGGGTCGCTGCCTGGCGGATCAGCTCACCGGGTGGCGGTAGCTGAGCCCCAAATCGTCGAGGCGGTTGCCGGCGCCGTCGACACCGGTGCCGAGGATGGCGGCGAGGGCCTGGTGGTCGTCGCGGCGGATGGTGAGCACCCGGCCGTTGAAGTCCTGGCGCTTCACCTGGATCATGGTGAGGTACCGGCTGAGCATGTCGGCCTCGGGCCCCCGCAGCTGCTCGAGTCGGGTGAGGTCGATGGTGACCGCCACGCCGGCGTTGCGCGTGGGGCGCTCGGTGAGGTCGATGACCGCGGCGTTGGTCTCGACCCCGAAGTCGGGGCCCTCGTCCATGGGCAGCAACTGGTCGACCGGCACCGAATAGAACCGGGCCAATCGTTGCAGTCGCGGCACCGAGATGGCGCGCTCGCCACGTTCGTACGCGCCGAGCACCGAGGCCTTGAACTCCTGGCGCGACTTGGCCTCGACTTCCTGAAGCGACAGGCGCTTCTGGCGCCGGATGGCGCGGAGTCGCTCGCCCACCTTGCGGCTGTATGCGTCCGGAGCTACCGGTGGATTTTCGTCGTTCGCGTTGGTCATGAGGTCCAGCCGTTGCCCGCGGATGTGATGCGGCGTCGTGTGGCGCACCCGCTCGGTGACCCCTGCCGGAGGGGCCACGTTGCGTGCCGGCCCGACGCCTCCGGGTGAGATTACGCCGCGGTGGCCCGCCAGCGCAAAGAACCGCTCACGAACCGTCCGGATGGCTCATGTCGCCCGCCAGGCGTGACCGTATCGCGGCCACAACACTGCACGCGGTGATAGCTGCGGTCTCCGCGCGCAGCACGTGGTCGCCGAGCGCGATGCGGGGCATCGGCGTGGCGTCCTCCTCGGGCGACCAGCCGCCCTCGGGCCCCACC
>JBKJKR010000055.1:0-4350 GCA_046597135.1 Acidimicrobiales bacterium
GTGATGTACCCCTTCTTCACGTCGGCCGGCTCGGCGCCGATGGTGGCCGCGAACGCCGCAGCAGTGCGCTGGCCGCCCTCGGTGTCGATGCTGCCGGGGGCCACGGCGTTGCAACGGATGCGCGGCGCCAGTTCGAGCGCCATCGACTTGGTGAGTAGCGACACGCCGCCCTTCGACGCTGCGTAGTGCCCGAGGTTGCGCGCCGGGCGATACGCCGAGGTCGACGCGATGTTGACGATCGTGCCGCCCTCGGTCATGTGCGGCACACACGCCTGCGCGGTGAGCAGCGTGCCCTTGAGGTTGATGTCTATGAGGCGGTCCCACTCCTCTTCGGGCAGCTCCATGATGGGGAAGGTCGGGAAGAAGATGCCGGCCGCCGGCACCACGATGTCGATGCGGCCGAAGGCGTCGACCGCGGCCTGGGCGAAGGCCCGGTTGGCGGCGGCGTCGCGCACGTCGGCCTTCTGGGCGATGGCCCGGCTGCCCAACATCTCGACGGTGAGCTCGGCGGCTGCGACGTCGATGTCGACTGCACACACCGACGCACCCGCCTCGTGGAGGCGGCGGGCGATGGCGCGGCCGAGGCCGGAACCGGCGCCGGTGACGACGGCGGTCTTGCCGGACAGGTCGAGGATCTCGGCGATGGATGGTGACGGCTGCTCTGCGGACATGGGCGTCACTCTTGCACGTCGCATCCGACCGGCGCCGACCCGAACGACGTGCCAACCTGCGGCGATGCCGGGGGCCTTGCGTCGGATCATCCGAAGCGCCGCCGGGTGTGCGTTCGCCATGCTGGTGGTGTCGCTGAGCGCAATCTCGTGGCGCGACGCGGAGGTAGCCAGCGCCGGCGCAATTCTGAGCGCGACGGCGTTGCTCGTGCTCATCGTCGGTGGTGGGATGCTCCTCATCCGGCGTGCCAGGCAGCCCTGACGGGCGCGCACAGCGAAACCGATCGGGTCCGCGTCCTACACTTCAGTCATGCCGACGTACGAGTTCCGCTGCAAGTCCTGCGACACGGTGTTCGAGGAGAAGCGGCCCATGAGCCGATCCGACGACCCGGCCCTGTGCCCGGGTGGCCACACCGACACCGTCAAGCTGCTGTCGGTGTTCGCGTCCACCGGCGGCAAGCCCACCTCCAGCGTGTCGGGCGCCGACGTCGCCGCAGCCATGTCGGCGCCGCGCGGCCACGGCGGCGGTTGCGCCTGCCACTGAGCTGCCCGTCCACCGAGCCCGCCGGCTGATCAGGGGGCGATGGTCAGCGGTGCGAGGTGCGTGGCCAGGAAGCGCACGGTGTGGGCCCACGCGGCGGACGCGGCGGGCGGGTCGGAGAACATCGGGTTGAAGCTGTTGTCGAAGGCGTGGCCCGCCGCGTATTCGTGGAACTCGCACCCGTGCTTGCCGGCGGCCCATGCCCGCACCGCGGCGATCTGCTCGCTCGGGATGTACGGGTCGTTGGCGCCGAAGTGGAAGCAGATCGGCGAGGTCACGTCGGAGGCCTGGGCGAGCAGCCCCGGCACGGCCGAGCCGTAGTAGGCCACGACCGCGTCGGGCGTGGTCGCGCACGCCAGCTGGAAGGCGGTGCCGCCGCCGAAGCAGAAGCCGATGACCCCGGCCCGGCCGGCCGTCTCGGGCATGGCCCGCAGGTGTTCGAGCGCGGCGACGTGATCGCCGAGGCCGACCTCCCAGTCGTACGAGCTCATGTAGCCGAACGCCTTGGGCATCTCGGCCGGGTCGGGGCCGATGTCGACGTTGCGCTCGGCGCGCCAGTAGACGTCGGGCGCCATGGCCACGTACCCGAGATCGGCGAGCCGGTGGCACACGTCGCGGATGTACTCGTTGACGCCGAAGATCTCCTGCATCACGAGCACGCCCGGGCCGTTGCCGCGCTCGGGCAGCACGGTGTAGCCGTCGAAGGTCTGGCCGTCGGGAGCGACGATGGACTCGGTGCGAACAATGGTGGAGTGCGAGGTCATGGCGCGAGCCTAGGCACCTGACGGCTGCGGGGCGGGGGCACGCGCGGCCGGCCCACGTCGGGTCGGGACGCGACGAGAGCCGCACCTTGGCGGCACGGCTCCCGTTGCGTCACCCTCGGTGGGGGCAGGACGGTATGACTGGTCGGTGACGCGGTCGGGTCAGAACTCTTCGTCGAAGGAGACGTCGCCCTCGACGCCGTGTTGGTATGAGGCCACGGTGCGCTCGAAGAAGTTGGTGAGCTCCTGCACGTCCTGGAGCTCCATGAAGGCGAACGGGTTCTTTGCGCCGTAGCGGCGGGGCAGGCCGAGCTGCATGAGACGCTGGTCGGCCACGAACTCGAGGTAGGTGCGGGTGTCGGTGGTGGACATGCCCGGCACGCCTTGGCCGAGGATGTCGCGGGCGAACTGCTCTTCGCACTCGACGGCTTCTTCGATCATGGCGGTGATCTGCGCGGCGAGGTCGGCGTCGAACAGCTCGGGCTCCTCGGCCCGCACGGTCTCGACGACGGCCAACGCGAAGTTCATGTGCATCGACTCGTCGCGGAACACCCAGTTGGTGCCCGCGGCCAGGCCGTTCAGCAGGCCCTTGGAGCGGAGGAAGTACACGTACGCGAACGCGGCGAAGAAGAACAGGCCTTCGATGCACGACGCGAAGCAGATCAGGTTGAGCAGGAACTGCTTGCGCTGCTCGGGGGTCTCGATGCGGTGCAGCTCGTTGATGGAGCTGATCCACTTGAAGCAGAACTCGGCTTTCATGCGGATGGACGGGATGGTCTCGACCGCGTCGAAGGCCGCCTCGCGCTCGGCGAGATCGGGGATGTAGTTGTCGAGCAGCGTCAGGTAGAACTGGACGTGCTGCGCCTCTTCGAAGAGCTGGCGGCTGAGGTACAGCCGGGCCTCGGGCGCGTTGATGTGCTTGTACAGGTTGAGCACCAGGTTGTTGGCGACGATGGAGTCGCCGGTGGCGAAGAAGGCCACCAACCGGTTGATGAGGTGCTTCTCGGCCGGGAGCAGCTTGCGGTCGAGGTCGACCAGGTCGTCGGAGAAGTCGATCTCTTCGACGGTCCAGGTGTTCTTGATGGCGTCGCGGAACATGTCGTAGAACGCCGGGTACTTCATGGGGCGCAGGGTCAGGTTGAACCCTGGTTCGAGGATCGACGCCGGCCGGCCCGAAGACGGGATCGGGACCGCGCGGGCGGCCGGCGTGTCCCCGACAACCGGGGCGTTGGCCCCGGCCCGGAGATGTGTTGCACCCACGGCCGCGTACGCGTCCGTCAGGTCGTGATCAGTCAATGCCATGAGACATCCAAACTCCGAAACAGATGGGAAGTGAAGAACGTGGTGCCGGCGCGTCGTGCCGACGGGGTGGCCAGGCGGGCCTGCGCTTGGTAGGCCCACTCAGTCGCAGGCTTCGCACGCCTCGGGGTTCTCGAGCGAGCACGCCACGGCCTCGGCGTCGCTGAACACCTTGGGCGCAGCAGCCGGGACCGCGGCGGTGACCGTGGCCGTGGGGCTCGACGGCGCCGAGGTGGTCTGGTTGATGCGGGTGGCCGGACGTGACCGCAGGTAGTACGTGGTCTTGAGCCCGGCCTTCCAGGCGTGCAGGTACATCGACGACAACTTGCCGATGGTCGGCGATTCCATGAACAGGTTCAGCGATTGGCTCTGGTCGATGAACACGCCGCGCTCGGCCGCCATGTCGATGAGCGACCGCATGGGGATCTCCCATGCCGTGCGGTAGATGGCCTGGAGCTCGGCCGGGATGCCGTCGATGTTCTGGACGGAACCCTCGGAGCGCTTGACCTTGTTCTGCATGTCCTCGTTCCACAGGCCGAGGCGCTGCAGGTCGCGAACGAGGTAGCGGTTGATCTGGAGGAACTCGCCCGACAGCGTCTCGCGCTTGAACAGGTTGGACACCTGGGGCTCGATGCACTCGTAGCAACCGGCGATGGAGGCGATGGTGGCCGTGGGTGCGATGGCGATCATGAGCGAGTTGCGCAGGCCGTGCGCCGCGATGCGGTCGCGGAGCGTCTGCCAACGCGCCACGTCGGTGGGGGCGGCACCCGCGAGGTCGAACTGCAGGTGACCCTGGGCGGCGCGGGTCTCGTTGTAGCGGGGGTGCGGGCCGAACTGCTCGGCGAGCTCGGTGGAGGCCCACAGCGCGTGGAAGTACATCTCCTCGGAGATGCGGCGCGAGAGCGCCCGGGCCTCGGGGCTGTCGAACGGCAGGCGCAGCTTGAAGAAGACGTCCTGGAGGCCCATGAGGCCGAGCCCGACGGGGCGCCAGGCCTCGTTGGAGCGACCGGCGGCCTCGGTGGGGTAGTAGTTGATGTCGATGACGCGGTCGAGGAACGGCACTGCGGTGCGCACGACCTCG
>JBKJKR010000017.1:0-10966 GCA_046597135.1 Acidimicrobiales bacterium
TCGATCGTGTCGAAGCGGGCGTCGATGGACGCGTCGAACGACCGCATGCCCGGCACGGCCGAGCCGAACGGGTCGTTCGGGATCTGGCGCATCGCGCACACCGAGCTGGCACCGTGCTCCCCCAAGCGGATCGCCTCGGCGAGGAGCGTGGCGGTGAGCTCGTCGCCAACGCCGCCGCGGGCCGCGAACAACAACAGCAGTTTCATGGTCGCGCTACTTCGCGGCCGCAGGCGTGGGAACGACCACGGTGGGTACCGTCGCGTGGTTCACGCACTGCGTGGCGACGGACCCGAGCAGCAGCCCCGTGAAGCCGCCGTGGCCACGTGCACCGATCACGAGCAGGGAGGCGGCCTCCGACTCGGCCAGGCCCAGGAGCGTCTGCGAGGCGGAACCTTCCCGCGACACCGGGAGGACATCGATGCCGTCGGGTACGCCCACCTCGGCCAAGATCTCGGCCAAGGACGCCTCGGACGACGCCTGCAGGTCCTCGGTGGGCACGATCGCCCCGCCGATGGGCGATGGCCCGAGCGCGAGGTAGGGGAACTGCCACACGCTGACCGCGACGACGCGGGACTTGCGCTGAGCGGCCTCGGCGAACGCCCACTCGAGCGCGGCTCGTGACCCGGCTGATCCGTCGACGCCGACGATGATCGTTTCCATCTGGTTCCCCTGGTTCTCGACGGTCGAGCCGTCAGTCGATCGGTTGCAGCAAGTGCTGGCTGAGATTTCCGAAGAGCTCGTTGATGTAGTGCCGCTTCGTGAACGTCCACGCGCCATCGATGATCGCGAACTCGTCGTGATACCGACCGGCGATGATCGGTTGCAGCGGAAGATCGGGCGTCTGCTGCATGACGGTGTAGTACGAGCGCGCCTTGGCCGTCGTGGCGTCGTCGCCGATCTCGATGATGAGGTTGGTGGTGACGTGCTTGGTGTGGGGGGTGCCGTTGTCGGGGTAGCGGCGGGTCCACGTCTCCATCTGCTCCTGCATGAGCGCAGAGCCGAAGCGCACCTCGTCGCTGAGGTCGGTGGTGATGCCCGCGTGTTCGAACAGCGCGCCCACGCCGGCGAAATCGCCGAGGTCCATGAGCTCGGCGTACCGAAGGATCAGGTTCGAGATGGCGAGTGCCGGGTCGGTCATGCCGGGTACCTCCGAGAAGTGGGTCGTGATGGGAACGGCGTTCACGGCGTCATCGAGACGCCGCCGTTGGCGCGCAGGATCTGGCCGGTCACGAAGGCCGACGCGTCCGACGCGAGGTACAGCATCTGCATGGCCTGGTCGCGCGCCGTGCCGATGCGGTTGAGCGGAGACTGCGCGGAGCGCAGCTTCCACATGTCGTCGCGGGCCTGCTCGTCGACGAACCCGTCGGTCGACTTCCACGTGCGCTGCGTCATGGGCGTGTCGGTGAACCCGGGGGCGATGCCGTTGACGCGCACGCCGTGCGGGCCGACCTCGGTGGCGAGGGTGCGCGTGAGCATGGCAACGGCTGCCTTGGTGAGCGCGTAGCACGACAGGGTGGGCACCGGCATGTCCATGCCGGTGGACGCGACGTTGATGATGCTGCCGCGCTGCTGCGCGATCATGACCCGCGCCGCGGCGGCGCAGCCGAAGTACACGCCCTTGAGGTTCACGGCGATCACCGCGTCGAGCTCCTCCTCGGAGGTGTCGACCACGAAGTTGTTGCGGATGATGCCGGCGACGTTGGCCATGATGTCGACCGAGCCGAACTCCTGGTTGGCCGTCTGCACCAGCGCCTCGACCTCGCTGCGCTTCGAGACGTCGGTCGGCACGGCGATGGCCCGGCCACCGACCGCTTCCACCAGACGAACGGTGTCGAAGAGACCGTCGGCCTTGACATCGCCGATGACCACGTGCGCGCCGGCGGCCGCGAACAACGCTGCAGCCTCGCGGCCGATGCCACCCCCCGCTCCGGTCACCACGGCCACGCGGCCGGACAGGTCGAACGCCTTGCTTATCGATGCATCCATGGCCGGGGACACTAGATGGCCTTCAGCGCATGCGCTTCCAGACCATGTCGGTCTCGACATCCGGGTCGAGGAGCACGCCCGGGTCCTGCTTGTCGACGTGGCCCATGAGCCCGCGGTAGACGCCGTAGCCGAGCATCTCCTGGAGCCGGCGCGGGAAGGTGGCGGCCATGTCGCGGGGCACGGCCAGCAGCTGGTTCTCCTCTTGGCGCATGTACCCGGCGCAGTGGTTCACCACGATGCCCACGCGACGGGAGTCGTCGTCGTTGTCGCCGCCGCCGTGCCAGAGCGAGCCGTTGTAGACGATGACGCTGCCCTTGGGCATGACGGCACGGACCACCGCAGTGTCGGGGCGCTCACCTTTGGCCGGCCGCCGATCGGCGAGGTGGGAGCCGGGTACCACGTGGGTCGCACCGTTCTCGAGCGTGAAGTCGGTGAGCGCCCATATGGCCACGCACACGATCGGTACGTGCGGGCGCGGCAGTGCGATGGACCCGTCGTCGGCATGCAGCGGTTGTGCCCGTTGGCCCGGGCTCATCTCGATCGCGGTGAGCGACGACAGCAGGCACTGGTGGTCGAGCACGCGTTCGACGAGTGGCAGCACCTCGGGATGCAATGGCACCTGGGCGAAGATCGGGTCGCGCGCGAGCAGGTTGAAGATGCGACGCGTGTGCTCGCCGAGGAAGGCGTTCTCGCCGTAGGGCACGCCGAGCTCGACGAGCAGGCGGTCGACTGCCTCGGTCAGCGCGTCGATGAGCGCCGGCTCGATGACCCGCTCGAGCACCGTGAAGCCGTCGGCGGCGATGGCCGCCGCGTGTCGGTCGAGATCGATTGCCGTCAGCATCGTCCACTGCCTTTTCGGGAGCTGTTCACGTGAGCCGTGCGAGAAGGGTTTCGTACACCCAACCCAGCGCGTCGCGTGTGTCCGCCTCGTTGTAGCCGAACTGCGACGGGAACAGCACCTGGAACGATCCACGATCGTCGCCGACGACCCGCGGTGAGACCCCCGGGCCGCATGCGCTGCGTGCGTCGGCCAGCAGCTCGGCGGCGGAGGGATACGTGGCGAGCACCTGCAACCAGGCCACGGTGGGCGGCAGCATCACCAACCCGCCGGTCTGCCACTCGGCGAGGGCGTCGGCTGGGCGTCGCCATTCGGCGTGCACGGCCTCGACCGAATCCTCCTGCGCGACCTGCCCGGCGGGCATCGACGCGATGAAGAAGCGGGTGTCGTAGCGCCGCGGCGGCCCGACCGGTGTGATCCAGCGGCCCACGTCGTGGATGGCCCCGGCGTCGAGCAACAGCGATTCCTCGCGGAGCACCTCGAGCAACGTGCGCTCGCCGTGATCGACCGCATGGCGGTGCCGCTCGCCCACATCGGTCGCGCACGGTCGGCCGTCGCGATCGCAGGCCAACAGCACCCCGACCTCTTCGAGGGTCTCGCGGACGACCGCCACCCAATAGGCGGCCGCATCGGGGATCTCGAGGCGGGCGCACGCGTCGATGTCGTCGCGCCCGTAGGTGAGCTCGGCGTAGCCGGCATGGGCATCGTGCTCGTCGACCCCGCCCCCGGGGAACACGGTCATTCCGCCCACGAACGTGCTGGCGGCGCGGCGGCGCAGGCACAGCACCTGCAGATCGGGCCGGTCGTCGACCAGCAGGACGGTGGCCGCGAGCTGCACCGGGACGGCCTCGGGATCGAAGGGCACGGTCGCAGGTTTCATGACGTGATCCTGGGGTACGGTGTCGGTGCGCGGGTATCGACCTCGGATCGAGGGGGCACCCCATGAACGGTCAGACCAGCGGTCACCGGTGGCCGGGCGAACGGCCCGCGGAGGCCTCGCACGACGCGCCATCGCTCTTCGATCTCACCGAGCGACTCGAACGATCGTTGCGATCGCGCCACACCGGCCAAACGTGGTTCTCCGAGGTCGAGGCGAAGATGCACGCCTACCGTGCGTGCCTGCAACATCATGTGGCCGCGGCCGACGGCGAGTTCGGCTGGATCTCCGACCTGCGCGGCGACGCGCCGCGCATCGAACCGTTGGCCCGCCGGGCCCGCCACGAGTTCCGCCGGCTCGACGACACGGCACTCGCGGTGATGGCCTCGTTGCGTCGACCGGGCCGGCGGTCGCGCGAGGTCCGCCACGACCTCCGCCAACTCATCGAGTCCACGCGCCGTCATCGTGCTCGTTGCGCACGGCTCGTGCACGAGGCCCTGGCGGTCGACATCGGCGTCGGCTGACCATCGGCGACCGGGAAGCCGCCGCCGCGCGCCGGCCCGCGCTCACCCACGGCGGCGCAGGCTCGCATCGCTGATCCACGGCGGCACCCAGCCGGCGTCGCATTCGTGATCGACGTTGGTGCCCGGCTGGACCAACGCGTCGATCGCGTCGAGCACCTCGGTCGACAGCTCGACCTCGGCCGCGGTGAGCTGCTCGTCGAGTTGGGTCATGGTGCGGGGGCCGATGATGGCCGACGACACCGCCGGGTGTTCGACGCTGAACGCCAGGGCCAGTTGCAGCAACGAGAGCCCGTTGTCGCGGGCGAGCACCTCGAGGGCGCCGAGCAGCTCACGCTTGCGCTGCACCGGGGCACGATCGGCCTGCCACCCTTTGCCTCGAGCGCCCCACCGCTCGCCGCGCGAGCCGGCCGGGATGTCGCCTGCGGTGTACTTGCCGCTGAGCCACCCGCTGTTCAGGGGCCCCCACACGAGGACGCCCATGCGGTGGCGGGCACACGTGGGAAGCACGTCGCGCTCGATGCCACGCGTGAAGATCGAATACGGCGGCTGCTCGACGCGGGGTCGTGCGTAGCCGCGCTCAGCGGCCACCCACTGGGCCTCGACGATGAGGTCGGCCGGGTAGGTCGACATGGCCACGGTGCGCACCTTGCCAGTGCGCACGAGATCGTCCATGGCCCCGAGCGTCTCGTCGATGTCGGTCGACAGATCGGGCTTGTGCAAGTGATAGACGTCGATCCAATCGGTGCGGAGCCGACGCAGGCTGTCCTCGCACGCGCGCACGATCCAGCGTCGGGAGAGGCCTTTGCGGTTGACCTCGCTGCCCATCGGCCAGAAGCACTTGGTGGACAGCACGATGTCGTCGCGCACCCCGTCGAGCGCCTTGGCACAGATCTCCTCGGACTCGCCCTGGGAGTACACGTCGGCCGTGTCGACGGTGTTGATGCCCGCGTCGAGGGCGCGGCGCACGATGCGGACGCAATCGTCGTGTTCGGTGTTGCCAAGCACACCGAACGACATGGCGCCGAGCGTGAAGGCGCTGACGTGGATGCCGGTTCCACCGAGTAGTCGGTACTGCATCAGCTGCGCCTGCCTTGCGGATGTCGGTGCGGGATTCGGAGGTTCACGCCGGGCCCGCCAACGCCGCGACCACCGGCGCGAGGTCGCGCACCGCGCTCTGGCTGACGACGTACCGCTCGAAGCCGTACTCGGCGTGGCGCGCCACCAGATCGTCGAGGATCTGTGCGGGTGTGCCGATGAGCGCATGGGGCGACTCGAGCATCGCCGCTGCGTCGAGGCCGAGCGGCCGGCCGAGATCGGTCGCGGCACGCCAACGGTCGTTCGTGACCTGCACGTTGAGCACGCGCACGCTGACGGGCGGAGCGGCGCGACCAGCGGCGGCCGCCCCCGCACGGATCCATGCCAGCTTGTCGCGCGTGGACGCCGCGGTGGCGCTGGCCGATGCCGCAGGCGCGCCCGCCACACCGTTGCGGTTGTCGAGCGCGATGCCCACCACGTCGGACAGTGCGCCTGCGGTGGTGAGCATGCGCTTCGCGCCGCCGCCGAGCAGCAGCGGCGGCCCGCCGACCTGCACCGGTCGCGGCAGGTTCGTGAGGTCGGTGATGCGGTAGTGCGTGCCGACGAACGAGTACGGCTCGGCGGTCCACAGCCCGCGCAGCACCGTGACCGCTTCGACGAGCCGATCGATGCGCACCGATGCCTTGTCGAAGGCGAGCCCCGTCCCGGTGTAGTCGGCGTGCATCCAGCCCGCGCCGAGGCCGGCGAGCACCCGCCCATCGCTCAACACGTCGAGGGTGGCCAGTTCCTTGGCGAGCATCGCGGGATGGCGGAAGTCGTTCGCCAGCACGTTGAACCCGAGCGTGACGCGCTCGGTCACCGAGGCCGCAGCCGCCATGGCGATGACCGGCGCGAACTGCGCGCCGAAGTGGTCGGACATCGAGATCCCGGCGTACCCCAGCGCTTCGACCTCGCGACACGCGGCCTGCCAGGCGGCGGCCGACGGCGCCGACAGCAACTGCGCGGTGAACGCGACGGTGGGCGTGGACTCGCCGGCCACCGGCCGACTACTTGCGGGCGCGGTCGAGTCCGAAGACCCGGATGGCGTTCTCGCGGAGGAACTTCGGCCACACCTCGTCCTTGAACGGGACGTTGGGCATGTCGCGGAACTGCCGCTCGAGGGTGAGACCGGCCGGGAAGTACCCGCAGTACATGATCTTGTCGGCGCCGCGGGAGTTCGCGTAGTTGATGATGTCCTTCGGGTAGTGCTTGGGCGCGAACGCGCTCGTCATGTAGTGCAGCCCGGGCCACTTCAACATGAGCTTCACCGCCAACGCCGTCCACGGCTCGGCGCCGTGCATGATGACGATCTTGAGCTCGGGGAAGTCGTAGCAGACCTCGTCGAAGTGCTCGACGTGCTGGGGCCAGCTCGGCATGCGTGGCCCCACGATGCCGCCGTTGATGCACATGGGGATGTCGAGCTCGACGCACTTCATGTAGAAGGGGTAGAGCTTCTTGTCGTTGACCGCGGCCTGGGGCACGAGGCCGCTCGGGAAGATGCTGACCGACACGATGTCGTAGTCGGCCTTGGCCTGCTCCATCTTGCGCAGTCCGTCGACGCCCTCGTGCGGGTTGACCGACATCGACAAGAAGAAGCGGTCGGGGTAGAGCTCCTTCGCCCGGATGCCGTTCTTGCCCATGCCCACCTTGGCCATGTCGATGCCGAACGCGTCCATCTTCTCGACGATGTAGTGCACCGGGTCGACGTCGGGCGGCACCACGTCGGGGACCTGCTTGAACATGTACTGCGCCGGGAACTCCATCTCCTGCAAGGACTCCTTGTCCTTCAGGTTGGCGCGGAAGAAGTCGTAGGTGTGCTTCTTCTCCTCGACGCTCTGGTACGGAAAGCCCATCCCGAGGTCGACGATCCCGATGTCGGTTGGCATGCCCATGTGTGATCCCCCTCGCGGCTGACCGGGGGATCCTAGATGGCCCGGCGCGAGGGCACCGCACCGATCACCGACAGGCCGAACGCCTCATGTGGTGACTCCACCACTCTCCGTAAGGTTTGTCTTGCCGGAGCGACCAGGAGTCGCACCGGACGGGGAGACCCTGATCCGCCAACTGACCCGGTCGCTGGGTTGGCGGGGAGTCACGCGAGACCGGCCCCGCACCGAACCCATCATGGGTCGTGCGAACGGCCCGTTTTTCCCCGAGGAGCAACAGTGACCCCGAACCGCCGTGCTCGCGTCGCCGGTATAGCCGCCACGATCGTCGCGATCCCCTTCCTTCTTCCCACCGCCGCCGGAGCGACCGCCACGCTCGGCCAAAGTGACGACTTCATCGCCGCGCCGGCGCCCCACGCCTGCGCCGGCCACCTGTGGACCGCCAACCCGCCGAAGGCGCTCTCCACCCTCGACACCCGCTTCGTCATCACGGGCCTCACCGTCGCCCCCGGCACCGTCAACGTGACCGAGGTCGTGGCCTGGGACGGCCGCTCGATCGGGCAGGACGACGAGCAGGACAACCTCGACAAGAGCGAGATCCCGAGCGAGGCGACCCTCGCGGTCGAGAAGAACGAACAGCTGCGCATCGAGTACTGGAAGGGCGACAAGCTGCTCGCCGCCACGCCGGCCACGCCGGACCTGCTCGACGAGAAGGCCTTCGCCTGGGTGGTCACGCCGCTCGGTCAGGTCGACATCTTCGAGACCGCCGACCGGGTCGAGATCGTGCACTCCAGCGAGTTCATGGCCACCGACGGCACCGAGAACAGCCTCTACCCCAAGTCGGTGTGCATCGTGTCGACCCCGAAGCAGACCCAGACCACCACGACGGTCAAGCAGGTCGTGACCACGGCTCCGTCGACCACGGTGCCCTCGACCACCGCCCCGTCGACCACGGTGGCTGCCCCGCCGTCGACGACCGTGGCCACCCAGGTGCTCGGCGAGACCCTCCAGGCCCCCGTCGTGGCCCCGCAGGCCGTGCTGGCCCGCACCGGTGACCAGAGCCTGACCCAGGCCGGGCTCGGCGTGGCGCTCCTCGGCTTCGGCGCCGGCCTCGTGCTCCTCGGTCGCCGCAAGACCGTCGGCGCCTGATCGACCGGCCCGCCCACGGGCGGGCCGAGAACCTGTCGCCTTCCCGGCGTCGACAACTTCGTGGATTGGACTCCGTCGGCCTGGTGGCCGGTCGCTCTTCGGGCGGCCGGCCACGTGGCCGTTTTCGCGTCGGCGCCCCGGCTCAACCCGCAGCGGAACGGGTGAGGAACTCGGTGACCCGGGCCTTGGTCCCCTCGAAGTCCGGGACCTCGCGTTCGAATGCTGCGGTGGGCGTGGCGAACACCAGCACGGCACGGTCGACCGGGCGAGCGATGGCCGACTCGATGGCCAGCGCGTAGGCCGCCAACTGCGGTGCGTAGCGGGTCACGTGGCGGGCCAACTCGCGCGGATCGATCCGGTCGGTCTTGTAGTCGACGAGCACGAGGGAGCCGTCGATCTCGGCCAGGAGATCGACGAAGCCTTCGACGAGCACGCCGGGACCATCAGCCGTGGCGCCGATGCGCGCGCACACCGGGAGCTCGCGCCACGACCGCTCGGCGGCGAACGCCGCGGCGACGGTGGGCGACGAGAGGAACTGGGCCACCGCAGACTCGACCGCCGGCGCGTGGGCCGCATCGAGCTGTTCGGCCGCGGTGGCGACGCGCGCCAGGGAGACGAGATCGGCCGGCTGGGTCAGATGTTTCGGGGCAACGTGCTGCAACACCGCGTGCACGGCGCGCCCGAACGCCGTGCCGCCGCGTCCCGACGGCTCGCCGAGCGCTGCACCGTCGACTCCGTCGTCGTCCGCGTCCTGACCGGACGCGCCGCTGTCGGACGCGCCGTGGTCGGACGCGCGCTCAGCGCTCCCCGATGCCTCGGCCGCGATGCCCCGCGAGATCGCGGTGGCCGACCAGACGGGGCGCTGCCGCTCTTCGTGCGCGAGCAACTCGGCGCGGGCATGGCACCAGGCGCGGTGCTCGACCACCGAAGGATCGTCGGCGGCCGCGTGCTCGATGAGCGAGCCGAACGGCTCGGACGAGCGGATGGTCACCGGGACCGCCGTGGGGAAGCCGCCGGTCGGGTCGGCGGAGGTGGCTGCGTACAGCCCTTCTGCGTGTGCGGCACTCACCGTTTGCACCCGGGCGCCGTAGGTGCTGCTCGCACCGTGGTCCTTGACCAGCCGATGGGTGGACACGAACAGGTGGTCGCGGGCCCTCGTGGCGCCGACGTACAGCAGCCGCAACTTCTCGTCGACGTCCATCTCGGACTCGAACTCGTTCAACACGTCGAAGCGGGCGGTTACTTTGCCAGCGCCCAGACTGATCTCGGGCCGGCCATCGGCGTGCCAGTTCACCTGCGGCCCGCCGTTCGCGCCGCGTGGGCGGGTGGTGAGGCCCGACAGGATCACGATCGGAAACTCGAGGCCCTTCGCGCCGTGAAAGGTCATGATGCGCACCGCGTCGTCGTCGGTCTCGGGCAGCAGCGGCTCGGGGACGCGGGAACCTTCGTGACGTTGGAGTTCCGCCCAACGCACGAAGGACCGCAGGTGCCCGCCGCCGATGTCCGCAAACTGGCGAGCCTGGTCGATGAGGAATCGGACCCGCCGCCACACATCGCGCGGCCGACGCTCGGTGAGCGCCAGCGCGAACACGTCGCGTTCGCGCACGATTCGCTCGAGCAGGCTGGCCGGCTCACACCAGCGTGCCGCGTCGTGCCACGTGGACAGCACGGTCATCGCGTCAGCCACCGGGCCCGACCGCAGACCGTGGACGGCCGCGTCGGCCGGACCCGACGACCCGAGTGAGCGACAGTCGAACGAGCCACCGGCCTGCACCCAGTCGAACAGGTCCGGGTCGCTGCACGCGAGCAACGGGCTGCGCAGCGCGGCGACCACGGCCACCGCATCGGACGGGTCATCGACCGCCGTGAGCACGACGAGGAGATCTCGGATCTCGGGCGAGTCGAACACGAGCGTGCTGGTATCGACTCGGTAGGGGACGTCGGCGGCGGTGAACGCGACCTCGAGCATGGGCAACGACGTACGCGACGGGATGAGCACCGTGATGTCGCTACAACGAGCGGGCCGCCATGATCCGGTGCCGTCATCGCCGGACGCCCATACGGGACGACTGGTCGGGTCGGCGCGGATCGAGTCGACGATGGCCGCGACACCGGCCGCCTCGCGACGACGCAGTTCGGCGGCCGCTGGGTCGTCGGCGTGCGCATCGCCGAAGAGCACCACGCGGTGGTCGACCAGTCCCGACGGTTCGCGCATGGCCGCCAGTGGGCGATAGCGCGGCTGGCTCGGCGACTCCTCGGGCATCAGCGCGTCGAACACCGCGTTGACCCACGCCAGGATGGGCTCGACGGTGCGGAAGTTCTGCACCAGCGACACTCGGGCGTCGGCACCGACCTGGTCGCGCGCCTCGTGGAACAGCGCGATGTCGGCGCGGCGAAAGCGGTAGATCGACTGCTTGGGGTCGCCGACGAAGAACAACCGACCGGGCGGCGGATCGAGGTCGCGCCAGTCGGCGGCGTCGGCGGCCGGGTCGGCCGCGATGCGCATGGCGAGCTCGATCTGGATGGGGTCGGTGTCCTGGAACTCGTCGAGCAGCACACGCGTGTAGCGCTGGTGCACGGCGCGACGGGCCGGCGGGCTGGAGCGCAGGAGACGGCGGGCCAACACGAGCAG
>JBKJKR010000034.1:0-3196 GCA_046597135.1 Acidimicrobiales bacterium
CGGGCCTGGGCGATCGTCTCGATCGCGTCGGGCAGGATCGGCCCGGTGACGCACGCGACGGTGGGCTCGGTGGCGAACACGGCGACGATGGCCGTGAGCCAGTTGCGGTCACAGCGCACGTCGTCGTCGGCGAACGCGACGATCGATCCGTGCGACGCGGCCAGACCGGCGTTTCGCGCGTTGGACGCACCCCGGGCCGGTTCGTCGACGACGGTGACGCGTCTGTCGCCGACCGCGGTGATCGCATCGCGCACCGTCGGCGCACCGGTGGGGCGGTTGTCGACGACGATGACCTCGATGTCGCGGTAGCGACCGTGCACGATCGCCCGCACCGTCGAGACGAGGGTGTCGGTGAGGCCGACCGTGGGCACCACCACGCTCACGAGCGGCCGGTCGGCTGCGTCGGGGAGCGACGGCGCGGGCGCTCGATGGGCGTGCACGATGCGACCGAGTTGCTCGCCGACCGCGGCGAGCAGCTCGGCCGCCGCGACGCGGCCGTCGATGAACGGCGTGACCACGTACCCCAGCGGGGTGCCACCGTGGCGCACGAGCGTCCAGCACGTGCGGGCCCCGGGGAGGTGCGCAGGGGCGACGAGGTCGACGACCGGCTGCGTGAGCTCGAACTCGGCGCAGTGGATGGGCAGGTCACCGACCTCAATGGTGCCGTCGGTGCCGTCGAGGCGGCTCATCGGTGTGCTCGGCGGTGGCGGATGCGCCGGACCTGGCGGTACACGGTGGTGCGGGCTCGCTCACGTGTCCACGCGAGCGGTGCGCCCCGGCCCTCGAGCAGCGCGAGCACGTCGGCGGTGGTGTGCCCGGGCCCGATGGTGACCCGCGCGAAACCGTACGGGTCGTCGCCGGGGTGGGTGCGGGCGTTCTTGACGGCTGCGGCCGAGCGCCACGACCCGCCGGCGAGGTGGGCGCGCACCCGGCGGTCGGCGCTGCCGTGGGGATACGCGAAGGCGTCGACCGCACGGCCGATGTGCGAGGCGAGCACCGT
This sequence comes from Acidimicrobiales bacterium, assembly GCA_046597135.1. Lineage (GTDB taxonomy): Bacteria > Actinomycetota > Acidimicrobiia > Acidimicrobiales > WLNW01 > WLNW01. The sequence continues at coordinate 1,001 of JBKJKR010000034.1, forward strand.
TGCGCTGTTGTCGACATCGGCGCGCATTGCGGCGTGGTCGAGCACGTCGAGATGATGGTGCGTCGTGCCATGTGCGCCCACGGTGACCCCGGGGATCCCAGAGAGCGCCGCGAGGTCGGTGGCATCGACGTAACCCGGCTGCCCGATGAAACCGGCGGTGACGTAGACCGCGCACGGGATGCCGGCCTCGGCGAGTGCCGCGGCGGCATCGACCTGGCTGCGATGGCCGTCGTCGAAGGTGACCGCGAAGGAGCGAGGTGCGAACGGCTGCCCGTCCCGTAGGTGATCGGCGACGGCCGACACGGTGAGCGCGGGCGCACCGCACGCCGCGAGCGCACGGACCTGGTCCGCGAAGGCCGCAGGCGTGACCGTCCACGCCTCGTCACCGGGACGGGCTGCGTCGGAGATGTCGTGGTAGAGCAGAACGGTGGCGAAGGAGGACATGATCGAAGGCCCGAGCGGGCGCCCGTAGGGTACCGGTCGCGGGCGGCGCAACGCATCCGAGGTCGCAGGTGCCCATCGTGGATGCCACGATGGGCCGACGGATTCCTGACGGAGGGCACATGGGCGAGCACCGGCTGAGAGCATCGGCGCAGCGGGTGGCCGCGCTTGCGTTCAACGCCATGCCCGACGCCGTGCGCGGCGGGGCGACGTGGCTCAACCGCATCCGCCCGGGGAACCGGGTGTTGTGGGGCAACCTGCACCGCACCCGGCCGTTCGGCAGGTTCTCGGGCTACGACCGCGGCACCCCGATCGACCGGCCGCTCATCGAGTCGTTCCTCGACCGGCACCGAGCACTCGTCCACGGTCGCGTCCTCGAGGTCAAGTCGCCCGAGTACACGCGGCGTTTCGGCGGCGACGCGGTCACCGAAGAGGTCATCGTCGACATCGAACCCACCAACAAGGGGGCGACGATCATCGCCGATCTCTGCACACCGGGGTCGCTCGGCGACCTGCGCGTCGATTGCGTCATCCTCACCCAGACCATCCAGTTCCTCGCCGACCCTTCCGCGGCCCTCACCAATGTCTGGACGGCGCTCGAGCCCGGCGGCGCGCTGCTGGTGACGGCGCCGTGCGTTTCGGGCATCGATCATTGGCTCGAGCAGCACGACCGGTGGCGGTTCACGCAGTTCGGTCTCGCCGCGCTGATCAGCGCCGCGTGCCCCGGGGCGGACTTCGAAGCCGAGGCGCTCGGCAACGTGCTGCTCGGCGCGGCCTACCTCTACGGGCTCGCGGTCGAGGATCTCGTCGACGACGCCTATCTCGACACCGATCCGCAGTTCCCGCTCACCGTGGCCGCTGCGGTCAGGAAGCCGACTGCGGCCTGAGCCGGCCGCGGAGTTTCCGTACGGGTCGGTACAGGCGGGTGCGGAGCTCCTCGGGGCAGGGCCCGAGGCGTACGTTGCGCCCGTCGAGGAATCCGGCGACGGCCGCGAGGTCGTGGCGGGCGAGGACGCGGATGCGGGCCAGGTCGTGCAGGTCGTCGTCGGGCCCGCTGCGTGCGTGCTTGACGCCAGCCGCGTTCTCGAACCCGGCCTCGCCCGCGAGGCGGCGCACGGTGGGCGTCGAGTAGCCGTACGGGTACGCGAACGACACGACGCCGTGACCGAGCCAGCGGGTCAGCGCGTCCTGACAGCTCTGGAGCTGGTCGAGCGCGGCGGCCGGCGCGAGCTGGTCGAGCGGGAGGTGCAGGTGGCTGTGGCCGCCCAGCTCGAAGCGACCCGATGCATCGAGCACTCGTAGCTGCGCCGGACTGAGCCAGCGATGCTGGTCGGCGGTACCCGCGTCGCGGGCGGCCACGTAGCTGGTGGTCACGAACGCGGTGGCCACGAGGTCGCGCTCGGCGAGCAGCGGCAGCACCACGGTCGCGAGGTCGGCGTAGCCGTCGTCGAAGGTGATGGCGACGGCGTGCTCGAGCGTTTCGTGTTCCCCGGCCCGTCGTGCACGGGCCAGCTCGGCGATGGTGACCGAGCGGAGGCCCCGGGACACGAACAGGTCGAGGTGGCTCGCGAACGTCGCCGCATCGAAGGCGAAGGCTTGCTCGTCGGGGGGATATCCGTGGCCGACACCGTGATAGCAGAAGATCGGGACGATGCTCACGCGTCGGCGCCGGGGTGCGTCATTCGTCGCGGCCCGCGAGGCGCATGCGGATCGTCCCCGTGGCGAAGCCGGCGGCGGTGGCCGCGCAGCCGACTG
>JBKJKR010000039.1:0-3222 GCA_046597135.1 Acidimicrobiales bacterium
CGACGGTGCTCGGTGCGCAGGTCGCCCACGTTGGGCGGCAGCTCGTCGCGGCCCACCTCGGCGCGGCACGCGGCGTACAGCTCCTGGTAGGCCTCGGGCGCCACCGCCGCAAACCAGTCGACGCGCTCGCCGCGCTTGTCGGCGAGGCGTCGGTCGAACAGGTGCGCCGGCGAGACGTTGTGCAGGATGGTCGACCCGTACTTGCACGACAGCAGGTACACGTGATCGACCCGGAGGTCGGCCGGGATCTGCTCGTACCCGGGCGGCTTGTGGGGGCCCTTCCATTCGATCTGCCACGGCGGGCGGCCGCGCAGTCCGTCGTTGCTGCGCGCGAACGCCTCGCCGTTGGCCCACGCCACGACGAACTCGCGACGGTGCGCGCCGTTCGCGAATGCCTCCTCGAGGCGTTCGAAGTGCATCGGTTCGACGTTGCGCACGAGTGCCGGACGAACGGTGATGGCGTACTCGAGCGACGCGAAGCCGAGCATGCCGAGGCCGGTGTATCTCGGTGATCTCGGTGCGGGGCGTGGCCACGAGGAAGCTCCTTAGGCCCGCGTGATCACGGTTGGTCCTTGGGGAACAACGGCAGCAGCGTGGTGGTGTCGCCCGTGGCGTAGCGCTGCAACCGGCCGAGCGTCGCCTCTTGGAAGAGGTCGAGGGCGTCGTGCACGAGGCCGAGCTTGCGCCCCTGCTGCAATGCCTTCCAGGCCGGGCCGGCGGCCGGCACCGAATCCGTGGTGAGCACCAACCAACGGGGGTCGGTCGGCGCGCCCGGGCGCTCGACGAGCGCCGAACGACCGAGGCTCTTCCAGATCGCGTCGGTGCGCCGCAACCCGGCCCGGATGCTGCTCGACGTGCCGGAGAAGTCGACGTACCAGACCCCCCCGACGTGGTCGGTGCACACGAAGTCGATGACCACACCCGAGGCCAGCTTGACGTTGGGCTCGACGGTGGCGAACCCGGCCTCGGCCAAGACCTTCGCCGCGATGTCCTTGGCCTTCTTCCCCTCTCGCGTGGCGAGCGCACGCGGCGCAAGCGCGGACGCCGCGTCGCCGGACACCGGCACCGTGACGCGCAAGGGCGTGGTGACCCGCGCCCGAGCACCGGCGATGCGCTCGTCGGCCGCGGCGACGTACGCCGCGTCCGTGTCGAAGCCCACGTAGTGGCGGTGCCGCTCGACCGCCGCGACGGCCGTGGTGCCCGAGCCCATGAAGGGATCGAGGACGAGATCGCCCACGTACGTGTAGAGGTCGATGAGCGTGGCCGGCAGCTCCACCGGATAGGGCGCCGGGTGCCCGACGCGGGTGGCGCTCTCGGGAGCGATCTCCCACACGTCGGTGGTGGCCTCCATGAAGCGGTCGACGTCGATCGAGACCTCGTGCGGCAACCCTCGCTTGGCCCGCGAGGGCCGATCGATCGCCCGGTCGAAGCGACCCTTGCTGGCGACGATGACGCGCTCGGTGACGTCGCGCAGCACCGGGTTCGCCGCGCTCTGGAAGCTGCCCCACGCCACCGAACCACCGGCGCCGAGCGCCTTCTGCCAGACGATCTCGCCGCGGAGCAACAGCTTGAGGTCGTCCTGCAGGATGGTGATGACGTCGGCCGCGAGCGAGCGGTAGGGCTTGCGGCCGAGGTTGGCGACGTTGACCGCCATGCGACCACCCGGCTCGAGCTTGTTCGCGCTGTAGGCGAACACCTCGCGCAACATGGCGAGGTACTCCTTGTAGCTGCCCGGGATGTGGCCGGTGCCGATGGCCTCCTCGTACTCCTTGCCCGCGAAGTACGGCGGCGAGGTCACGAGCAGGGCGACCGACTTGTCGGCCACGAACTCGTCGGTGGCCAACAGCTCGCGGGCGTCGCCGAGGACGATCCGGTCGAGCACCGTCGGGGGCCGCACCTCGTGATCGACCGAGATCTCGGGGTCGACGAAGCGGCTGTAGAACTCCGATGCGTCGTGGCTCTCGCGCCGCCCCGACCCGAAGGCCGCGGTGCGAGTGGGGCGCCGAACACGGCCCGGGGCGCGTGGCTCAGAACGGGTGGGTTCGGCGGGCATGGGCGGCAATCCTACGGACATCGACGTCATCGACGCGAATGCTACGAAGGGGGTGCGACAGCGCCCCGCGACGTAGGTACCCCATCACGCTCGCTGACGTGCAGCTTGCGTACCATTTCGCCCCGCCCGTAGTTTCTGCGGGTCTGCGTCGCACCCGGGGGGTTCGGCGCGCACTGACCCATCACTTGGAGGATTCTCTTGAGCAGCAGTTTGCCCGGCCTTCTCGCCTCAGAAGGCGGTTGGCAGGATTTCACGCTAAAGGGGGGCGAGTGGGCGATCCTCTGGCTATCGGTCGCGGCCGCCCTGCTCGCGATCGCCGTGGGCTTCTATCTCATGAAGCTGGTGCTCGCGGAGGACGAGGGCACACCGAAGATGAAGGAGATCGCCTACGCGATCCAAGAGGGCGCATCGGCGTACCTCACGCGGCAGTTCAAGACCATCGCCGTGATCCTCATCCCGCTCGCCGCGGTCGTGTTCGTCACCTCCACCGAGATCGTCAAGCCCGGTGATCGCGGCACTGCGCTGAGCTTTGCCGAGTCGGGCATCTGGCGCACCCTCGCCTTCGTCCTCGGCTGCTTCGCCTCGGGCCTCACCGGCTACATCGGCATGACCCTCGCCACCCGCGGCAACGTGCGCACCGCAGCCGCGGCGCTCACCGGCTCCATGCCCCGGGCGCTCACCGTGGCCTTCCGCACGGGCGGCATCGCCGGCATGTTCACCGTGGGCCTCGGCCTGCTCGGCGCCACGATGATCATCATGGTGTTCCAGAACACCAGCTCGGCCATCCTCGTCGGCTTCGGGTTCGGCGGTTCGCTCCTGGCGCTGTTCCTCCGCGTCGGTGGCGGCATCTTCACCAAGGCCGCCGACGTCGGCGCTGACCTCGTCGGAAAGGTCGAGGCCGGAATTCCGGAGGACGACCCCCGCAACCCCGCAACCATCGCCGACAACGTGGGCGACAACGTGGGCGACTGCGCCGGTATGGCGTCCGACCTCTTCGAGTCGTACGAGGTCACCCTCGTGGCCTCGATCATCCTCGGCGTCCCCGCCTTCGCCGCCGTTGGTGCCAACCCGGCCCTCGGTCTGGTCTTCCCGCTGGCCGCTCGCGCCATCGGCGTCATCGCCTCGATCTTCGGCGTCTACGCCGTGAAGGCCAAGGAAGGCGAGACCAA
>JBKJKR010000078.1:0-3597 GCA_046597135.1 Acidimicrobiales bacterium
CGTGCCAGCAAGGGCCAGACCGACCGTGGCACTGGACATCAACAGTCGCTTGGTCAACGTTCTCATAGGTTGATCCTTCAGGTTGGGTTGTCGGGCACGTTCGCAAGCCCGGAGCCCAGGCGGAGCGTGTAGTTACTCATGACGCCACGGGTGCTTCTGTCACAAAATAAATGCGATCACCCGTGGGTCTGTTCGACATGCCGGACTGGGCACAGCCGCCGCTAGTTCGCAGCTGCCCGCTGATCGGGTTTTGGTTCTCAACTCTTCGCTGGATCGGCGGATGTCGTTCGTCGGGATGACCGCGTCCGTGACAGGCGCAACGTGGGCACACTTCGACGGTCGATTCACGTCCAGGCTCGTCGGCGCGGTCATGCTCCGACGGGAAGGGAGCCACGATGGCGCTTGTCGCTGTCGGGCGTGCCGATTGCCCGCTCGGGAACGCCTTCGCTTGTGGTGTCGCGAAGTTCTGCGCGCGCGTTCTGTGCGCGGCCGCGGACCGTAGTCAGAGGGCGTTGAGCACCGCGGCGACTCCGGCCGGGTTCGAGATCATGGGGCAGTGACCCGCCTCGAGATCGACCACGTCGACCACGTCACCGGTGGTGCGCAGGTTGGCGATCATGTGGTCCTGCGTCGCGACGACGAGGGCCTGGTCGAGCATCAAGCGCACGTAGGTCCGGGGCATTGAGCGCGGCACACCACGCCACGTGATCGGTTCGTGGAAGAACCGCAGCGAGTCGGAGACGGTCCTCGTGAGCAGGAACTCGGCCTGTTCGTCGTCCATGTCGTTGCCGCTCATGAACCGGCGGTCCTCGTCACTCGTCTGCGTCGCGCCCCCGTCGGTGCGTATGCGGGTGGCCGCCACGTCCTGCACGCTCTGGGGGAAGCTCGCCATGGTGGTCTGGCCCTCGATCGCGATGGGCGTACCGAGAAACACCAGACGATCGACGCGGCCCGCGAGCTGCGCCGCGACACCCGGCATCGTTGCACTCGCGATGGAGTTGCCCACGAGGATGACCCGACCGAGCCCGGCCTCGGCGATGTCGGCCACCACGGAAGCGGCGGAGACCTCGATGCCCACCGTGTCGAGGTCGGCCGGATGACGGCCGCGCCCGGGGAGATCGACCGCGAGCGAGCGCCGGTCGAGCAACGGTGCGACCCACTCCCAGAACCACGACCCTTGGTGCCCTCCGTGGATCAGGACGAAAGCCGTCTCGGCATCGCTCATCGCAGCCCCCAGTGCATCGCGGCCCTCAGTGCATCGCGGCGAGGGGTGAGTGTAGGACGCGCCGGATCGGCGTGACACGCTGCCATGCTTGGGTCCATGGCACGTCGGCGCGGCTCGCACTCCCGCCGCGACACGGGCCGGCCGTCGGCCGGTGTCGATGCGCGACTCGCGGCACGCGACGCGCTGGTCGCCGAGGCGCGCATCACCTACGCCGCTTCGCTGCCCATCAGCGAGCACCGCGACCAGATCATCGCCGCGATCCGCGACCACCAGGTAGTCGTCGTCGCCGGCGAGACGGGATCGGGCAAGAGCACGCAGCTCCCGAAACTCTGCCTCGAGGCCGGCCGGGGCGTGAACGGGATCATCGGGCACACCCAACCCCGCCGCGTCGCCGCCCGCACCATCGCCGCCCGCGTCGCCGAGGAGCTCGGCTCCGAGCTCGGCCAAGAGGTCGGCTACACCGTCCGGTTCTCGGACAACGTCGGCGAGCGCACCCTCATCCGGGTGATGACCGACGGTGTCCTCCTGGCCGAACTGCAGCGCGATCGACTGCTGCGGCGATATGACACGATCATCATCGACGAGGCGCACGAACGCAGCCTCAACATCGACTTCCTCCTCGGCTATCTCGCGCAGTTGCTCCCGAGACGACCGGACCTGCGGATCATCGTCACCTCGGCCACCATCGACACCGAACGGTTCGCGCAGCACTTCGCGCGCAACGGGGCGGTGGTGCCCGTGATCGAGGTGGCGGGCCGCACCTATCCGGTCGAGGTGCGCTATCAGCCATTCGGCATCGACGAGGACGACGACCGCGATCAGGTGCAGGCCATCTGCGATGCGGTCGACGAGCTCGCAAAGGCCGGCCCGGGCGACGTGCTCGTCTTCGTCAGCGGCGAGCGCGAGATCCACGACACGGCTGATGCACTTCGCCGCACCGCACCACCCGACACCGACGTACTGCCGCTCTACGCGAGGTTGTCGTCGAGCGAGCAGCAACGCATCTTCGAGGCGCACACCGGCCGGCGCATCGTGCTCAGCACCAACGTCGCCGAGACGTCGCTGACCGTCCCCGGGGTGCGCTACGTGGTCGACGCCGGCAACGCGCGCATCTCGCGCTACAGCCGCCGGTTGAAGGTGCAGCGGTTGCCGATCGAACCGATCTCGCAGGCATCGGCCAACCAGCGGGCCGGCCGATGCGGTCGCGTCGCACCCGGCATCTGCATCCGCCTCTTCGCCGAAGAGGACTTCGACGCGCGACCCGCGTTCACCGAACCCGAGATCCTGCGCACCAACCTCGCGTCGGTCATCCTGCAGATGACCGCGATCGGCCTCGGCGACGTGGCCGCGTTCCCCTTCGTCGAGCCGCCCGACTCGGCCGCGATCCGCGACGGCTACCTCCTGCTCGACGAGCTCGGCGCACTGCAACCGGCCGAACCCGACCGCACGCGACAGCTCACCGAGCTCGGCCGGTGCTTGGCGCGCCTGCCGGTCGATCCACGACTCGGACGCATGGTGCTCGAGGCCGAGCAACGCAACTGCGTCCACGACGTCATGGTGATCGTCGCCGCGTTGTCCATCCAGGACCCGCGCGAACGTCCCCAAGAGAAGCGCCAACAAGCCGACGAGCTCCATCGACGCTTCGACGTCGCCGGATCCGAGCTGCTCAGTCTGCTGGCCCTGTGGAACCACTTGCGCGATCGTCAGCGCGAGCTCTCGTCGAACCAGTTCCGCAAGCTGTGTCGGGCCGAGTTCCTCAACTACCTCCGGGTGCGCGAGTGGCAGGACCTGTTCAGCCAGCTCCGCCGAGCGATGGGTGACCTGGGCATCCGGCCCGGTGCCGAGGCCGGTCACCCCGACCACGTGCACCAATCGATCCTGTCGGGTCTGCTGTCGCAGATCGGCATGCGCGACCGCGAGACCCGCAGCTTTCGCGGCACGCGTGGCGCGCGTTTCACCATCGCCGCAGGTTCATCGCTCGCCCGCAAGCCGCCACGTTGGGTCATGGCCGCCGAGCTCGTCGAGACGAACCAGATATGGGCCCGACGCGTCGCCGCGATCCAGCCCGATTGGGCCGAGCAACTCGCGCCGCATCTCGTGAAGTACTCCTACGGCGACCCCAAGTGGGACGCCCAGCGTGACGTTCTCCGTGGTCACCGCTGCGCCACGCTCTACGGCCTTCCCGTCATCAACGGGCGCACCGTGCTCTACGAGCGCGTCGACCCGGTCGAAGCACGACAGATGTTCATCCAGCACGCGCTGGTCGACGGAGACTGGAACACCCATCACACGTTCGTCGAGCGCAACGCGGCATTCGTCGCGCTCGTCGAGAAGATGCAGGCGCGCGTGCGACGCGAAGACCTTCTCGACGA
>JBKJKR010000172.1:0-2740 GCA_046597135.1 Acidimicrobiales bacterium
GGTCAGGGTGGTGGTCGGCCCCGGAGGCTCGATGACGGTGGGTTCGTCGTCGCGCAGCACCAGCCACGAGATCATTGCCACCACGGCCACCGCCACCAGAGCAAGCGCGAACACCACGACGCGCCAGGACTCGAGGACACGTCGACCGAAGGAGCCACCACCGGCGGCGCCACCGGCCTCGTGTGCAGTGGGCGCGGTCGCAACGGCGACGCGATGCGGCGCGGCGCCGGCCGGTGATGTCGCATCGAGCACCGTTTCGTCGGACGCAGTCTCGGATGCGATCGGTGACTCGGCGACGGATGCGGATGCGGCGATGACCGCGTGGTCTTCGTCGTCGATCACGTCGACGACCAGCACCGTGATGTTGTCGCGCCCGCCGCCCTCGTTGGCGAGGTGCACGAGCTCGTTCGCCGCGTCGTTCGGATCGGCGTAGGAAGCGAGCACCCTCGCGAGCGTCTCCTCGTCGACCTCGTTGAACAGTCCGTCGCTGCACAACATCCAACGCTGACCCGGCGTCGGCGCGACCCGCCACGCATCGATCTGCACACCGGCGTCGATGCCGAGCGCGCGCGTGAGGATGTTGCGCTGGGGATGGACCCCGGCCTCCTCGGCGGTGATGCGACCTTGGCGCATCATCTCGGCCACCATGCTGTGGTCGTCGGTGCGTTGTTCGAGCACACCGTTGCCGTATTGGTAGATGCGTGAATCGCCGACGTTCGCGAGCACCAGCGACGGTTCGCCGGTCCCGTCGTCGACCAGCGCGAGCACGCACAACGTGGTGCCCATGCCGCGCAGGCTCGGGTCGGCGTTGGCCCGTTCGAGCACCACAAGGTTCGCTTCACTGATCGCGTCGAGCAGGTCGTCGGTCGACAGCACCGGCAACGCGGCGGACAACGACTCGAGCGCGACGGCTGATGCGACCTCGCCGCCCCGGTGACCGCCCATGCCGTCGGCGACCGCGAAGAACCCCTCGACCGAGAAGGCGCTGTCCTGGTTGACGTTGCGGACCCGGCCGACATCGGTGGCGGTCCCCCAGCGGAATCGGGTCACACGAGCTCCATGACGACGTTGCCGACCTGCAGGCGATCACCTTCGCGCAGCAGGGTCGGCGCAGTGACCTTCGAACGGTTCACGTAGGTGCCGTTGGTGGAACCGAGGTCTTCCACGACGTACTCCTCACCGCTGCGCGACACGCGGGCGTGCACGGTCGAGACATAGGTGTCGTCGAGCTGGATGAGACAGCCAGGGGCGCGGCCGAGCGTGGTCTCGTCGGCGAGCCCGAAGATCTGTCCGGCGAACATGGCCGGCTCGATCACCCGCAGCGACGCGTTCGGCCGTGAGGGCGGAGCAGGCTGCGGCGGAGGCGCGGGGGCCAGCGTGGTGGTGGCACCGGTAGGGCTGGGGCCGCCGCCGGGACGCCCTGCGGGCACCGGCACCGCCGCCGGCGCGGGCTTCGGCGCACGTACGCGGCGCGGGCCATGGACCTCGACCCACACGGCCCGAAGGACGCGCAAGAAGAAGAGATAGATCAGGCCAAGCAAGCAGAGCCTGAGCACGGCGAGGAGCTGTTCCGACACGGTGCGGGAAAGCCTACTTTCCGGCTGCGATGAGCCGGTGCCGCCTCGACTTCGGGCGACGGCTCAGGAGATGACGTAGTTGAGCGTGGTCTCGCCGAACGTGATCGCGTCGCCGTCCTGAAGCTCGCGTTCGGCGACGCGCAACCCGTTGACCTTGGTGCCGTTCGTCGAGCCGAGATCGATGAGGGTGAACCCACTGCTCGACGGGCGGATCTCGGCGTGGGTGCGACTCACGTTGCCGTCGTTGAGCGTGATGGTGCACTCGGGCATGCGACCGATGGTCACGATGAAGTCGCCGAGTACCACTCGCTGACCGGTGGGCAACTCGAGCACGCCGAGGGGTTGGCCCCCCTCGGGTTCGATCAGACGCGCCACGATCGAGAAGATCCCGGTGTGCAAGGTGGGGTCGGCCTCGAGCTCGATGGTGACCGGGCCGATGAAGCTGTACGACTCGTCGCGGGCGTGCTCGCGTGCTGCGTCGCGCAGTTCGCGCACGAGCGATTCGCGCATCGGCTCGAGCTGTTCGAGGTCGGAGTCGCTGAGCCGGATCACGAAGTGGTTGGGCGTGACCGTGCGGCCCCGCACGCCGATCGAGCGCTTGAGGTCCATCTCGCGCACCAACCGTCGGCCCAGCTCGACCGGGCGGACCCCGCTGCGGAACACCCGCGAGAAGACCCCTTCGACCATGCGTTCGAGACGACGTTCGAAGTTGCCCAGGCCCACGCCCTGCACGTTAGCCACCCCGTCGGGCCGATTCGGCCCGGCAGGCGCTAGCCTCATCTCGCTACGCGCGAGTGGCGGAATAGGCAGACGCACAGGCTTCAGGTGCCTGCGCCCGTAAGGGTGTGGGGGTTCAAGTCCCCCCTCGCGCACCACAAACGTCCTGGTCAGGGGCGGTGGCTCGCCCCCAAAACGGGCCCGCTTCTACCGGACTTCTACCGGAGGTTCGGCGAACGCCCTCGGCGGCGACCGCGAACGACGGTGACGAGCCGGCCGGCGCTTCCTACACTTGGCCCATGCCGCTGACGGTCGAGCTCCCCGACGATGTGCTTCGTCGTCTACGCGCCACGGCCGCGGCGCGCGGGATCTCGGTCGAGCAGCTCGCGATCGAGACCCTCGCCCAGGTCCCGGCCGAGCCTGCACCGGCCGCCGGCGCCACACTC
>JBKJKR010000187.1:0-6420 GCA_046597135.1 Acidimicrobiales bacterium
TCGCTGCTCGGCGACGCGCAACGTCGCTGGCTCTACGAGCGGGTGCAGGCCTCCCCCGCCATCTGGGCGGTGCCGGTCAGCGGTGTCGTGTTCAACGAGATCGTGCTGCCGTTGCCCGCGCCGGACGACGTCAACACCCGGTTGCCATCGGGATACGCGTACTTGGACGGCAAGGTCATGCACGACGACCAATGGGACGGCTACCCCGCGGAGCGCGACGAGCTGGCGCGTCAGCTGCGTGCCCGTCACGAGCGCGGCCGCCCGTCCCTGCTGTTGTCGGGCGATGTGCACGCGTCGTGGGCGTTCGAGGGCCCGAACGACCCGGATACCGGCGAGGCGGTGACGGTGGAGTTCACGGTGCCCGCCGTGTCGTCACCCACGATGGAGCAAACGGTCGCACCCGCGGCCCGGGGCCTCGGCCGCGTCGTGCGGCGAGCGGTGCAGCAACTCCCCCACGTTCGCCACGCTGATCTCGAGCACAACGGATACGGCGTGCTCGAGCTCACCCACGCGCAGGCGACGATGACGTGGTGGCACATCGACCCGTTGGCCCGAGACCCTGCTCGGGAACGTCGCGTCGGCGCCGCGCTCGCGGTGCGGGCCGACGTGTGGCCACCGGTGTTGGACGGCGCGTCAGCCACGGTCGTGGATCACGGAGCGCCCACACTGCGCAACCCGGTACCACCGCGTCCCACCGATCTGCCCGCCTTGCGCCGCGAGCGCGCCCGCCGCAGACGCCGACGTTTCGCATCGGTGTCGGCACTTGCCGGCGTCTGCGCCGCAGGCGTCGTCGCGCTGCTGCGCGCCGCACGACGGCGCAGCACCGGCCGCGCCAGGTGAGACCAGAGCGGTCAGGCCAGCGACCCACCGCTCGCGATCAGCAAGGCCACTGCACTGACCGCCGTGGCGATGGTGAGCGACCAGGCGATCTTGGGCAGCCCGATTGAGGCGGTCACCGCCACTCCGACGATGAGCGCGCCCGAGACGACGAACATCGAGATGATCCCGAGGTCCGGCTCACCTGCCGGTGCGAACGTCAGCACGATCACTGCTGCAGCCATCAGCGTCACCCCGCAGCGAAGCGACCACGAGGTGCCGAGTCGCTGAGGCAACCCCCGCACGCCGTTCGCGAGGTCGTCGTCGATGTCATCGATGGTGTTCACGAAGTGCGCGCCACACCCCAGCACGGCCGCGGCGCCAACGGCCCACCACGGCGGCCACGGATGGCCGGGGAGCCCGAGGGTGACGAAGGCCGGCAGCAGCCCGAACGCGATGATGTACGGCACCGGGCTCAGCACGCTCGCCTTGCCCGCGACGTTGTAGACGAGCGCCGCGAACATGGCCACCAGGTGCGCCGAGCCGGCACGCCAACCCGACAACATCGAGAGCGGCACGCACGCCGCCAGCGCGAGCACCGCGGCGGTCCTCACCGTGTCGGGACGGACCTGGCCCACCACGATCGGCTTGTCGAGCCGGCCCGCATGCCGGTCGCGCTCACGGTCGATGTAGCCGTTGCTCCATCCGACGCTCAGCTGTCCGGTGAACGCCGCTGCTGCCACGGCGGCCGCACCCGCGCCACGCCCAACCGACACCGACAACGCGGTCGCTATCGCAGTGACCCCAAGGGTGGGTTGTAGATGGCTCGCGCGCAGCAGCGCACTCGCGCTCACGGCTCTCCTCCTCCGGTAGCCCATCGACGAGCGTACGGTCGCACGTCGACCTGGCGCACCGCCCAGCGTCGTTTCGACGCCGAGGTTTGGTCCCGGCCGGGCGGGGTAGGTTCCACCGATGGCGAACCTGCAGCTGAAGGCCACCCGTGACCTCGCGCCCAACGATCCGGTGCTCTACGACCACCTGGCCGACGAGTGGTGGAAGCCCCATGGCGCGTTCGCACCGTTGCACTGGCTGGCTACTGCTCGAGCCGAGCTGGTGCCACCGGCCGAGCGGCCCGGCTCGAGGCTGCTCGATCTCGCCTGCGGCGGCGGACTGCTCGCGCCTCGGGTGGCACCCAAAGGACACCAACATCTCGGTGTCGACATCGGCGAGTCGACGACACGAATCTCACGCGACCAGGGCATCGCAGTCGCCCGCAGCGATGTGCGATCCCTGCCCTTCGCCGCGGAGAGCATCGACGTCGTGGTCGCGGGCGAAATCTTCGAACACGTCGAAGACCTCGAAGCGGTGATCGCGGAGATCGCCCGCGTGCTACGCCCGGGCGGCGTGCTCGTGTGCGACACGCTGGCGGACACACGGCGGTGCGCGTTCTTTCTCGTGACCCTCGGCGAACGCCTGCCGGTGGTCCCCCGCGGGATACACGACCCTGCCTTGTTCGTAGCGCCCGGGCGTCTCCAACGACTTTGCGCGGACGTCGGTATCACCTTGACCGTCTTCGGCGTGCGGCCGACCGTCTCTCACATCGCGCCGTGGCTGCTACGGCGCCGCGCCGAGGTGACGATGCGGCGCACGCGCTCACTCGGCATGGTCTACCAAGGCGTCGGGGTGAAGACATGACGAACGATCCGGTGGACCTGGCGCGCGGACTCTCGGCCGGCTTCGCGGCCCGCGCCGAGCAACACGATCGCGACGGCACGTTTCCCGCGGCCGATGTCGACGACCTCCGCAGCACCGGCCTGCTCGGACTGATGGTGCCCGAGCACCTCGGCGGAATGGGCGCGACGTTCGAGACCTACGCCCGCGTCGCCCGCGAGCTCGCGCTGGGCAGCGGAGCCACCGCATTGGTGTTCAACATGCACGCGTCCGTGACCGGCGCGCTCGCGTCGACACCTGAGGAACTGGCCAGATCGTTGGGCGCGACCGACGCGTTCTTCGCCGCACGCGACCGCGTCCTGCGTGCGGCGGCGGCAGGCGCGCTCTATCAGGTCGCGATGAGCGAACGTGGAGCCGGCTCGCGCTTCTCGAAGATGTGCACCACGTACGTCGCCGAAGGCGATGGATGGCGGATCCGTGGGCGCAAGACGTTCTGCACCGGCGCCGGGCACGCTGACGCGTACCTCGTGGTGGCCAGGTCCGAGGACGGTCGCCACGTCAGTCAGTTCCTCGTCCCCGCGTGCGACAGCCTCACCGTGGAAGCGACGTGGGACTCGCTCGGCATGCGGGCGACCGCGAGCAACGATCTGGTGATCGACGCACATGTGCCGGGTGACGCGCTCCTCGGCGGCGTCGAAGGGCTCGCAGTGCTGATCGCGCACGCCATGCCGCAATGGTTGGTTGCGTCATACGCCGCGGTGTACGTGGGCGTCGCAGAGGCCGCCGTACGAGCCGCGGCGGACGAGGTTCGCGCACGCTCTCTCGCATCCTTGCCCGCGGTTCGTGCTCGGCTCGGTCGAGCCGACGGGTCCACGCACGCCGCGTGGCTCACCGTGCTCGAGGCCGCGCGCCACATCGACGGCGAGCCCGGCACCCCGCTGACGAACCAGTGGGTGCACCGGGCCAAGCTCCTCGCCGGCGAGACAGCGATGACCGTGGCAGCTTCCATGG
This sequence comes from Acidimicrobiales bacterium, assembly GCA_046597135.1. Taxonomy (GTDB): domain Bacteria; phylum Actinomycetota; class Acidimicrobiia; order Acidimicrobiales; family WLNW01; genus WLNW01. Next base: position 3,499 of record JBKJKR010000187.1, read on the forward strand.
TCGAAGCGTGCGGTGCATCGGCCACGCGACGCGGCTCGTTGCTCGAGCGACTGTTCCGCGACGCCCGCTGCGGCTCGCTGCAACCGGCGACCAGTGACGTGTGCGCCGATTGGCTGGGCGCATCCTTGGCCGGGCTCGATCCCGACCACGAGACCGACGTGCCGCGATGGTGAGCGCGCGGCTGTCGGGCGTGGCCCACGCGACCCCACCCGCCATCCTCCAGCAATCGATGTGGGACGAGTGCTTCTCGAAGCGCTACCACGGCCTCACCGGCGCGCAACGGATCTGGAACGGCGCCGGCGTGCGCACCCGCCACGCAGTCATCGATCCGCGCGCCGAGGACATCAGCTCGTGGTCCACCGGCGCCCGCATGAGCCGGTTCCTGCCCGAGGCGATGCCGCTCGCCGAGCGCGCCGCGACCGACGCACTGCGGGCCGCCGGTTTGCGCGCCTCCGAGGTCGACCTGCTCGTGATCGTGTCCTGCACCGGCTACGCGACGCCCGGGCTCGACCTCCTGCTCGCCGCGCAGCTCGCGATGCCGTCGTCCGTGCAGCGCCTCAACGTCGGCCACATGGGCTGCTATGCCGCGCTCCCGGGTCTGGCCGCGGCGTCCGACGCGGTCGTCGCGCGCGGGCTCACCGCGTTGATGGTCTGCGTGGAGCTGACGAGCCTGCACGTGCAGCCTCCCGATCGCGACATCGACCAGCTGGTCTCGCATGCGCTGTTCAGCGATGCGGCCGCCGCCGTGGTGCTGACACCAGGGGGCGCCGGGTTGCAGCTCGTCGACATCGCGGTCTGCACCGATGCGAGCAACCAGGCGGCGATGACCTGGACCATCACCGACCTCGGGTTCCGCATGACGTTGTCACCTCGGGTGCCGGCGGCGTTGGCCGCCGCGGTTCGACCGACGGTCGACGCGCTGTTGCATCGCAACGGCATCGATCGCAGCGCGGTGGCGGGATGGGCGATCCACCCGGGTGGCCCGCGCATCCTCGATGTGTGCGAGACCGCACTCGAGCTCGACGAGGCGGCGATGGCCGCGTCGCGCGACACGCTCCGCGATCACGGGAACTGTTCGTCGGGCACGGTCCTGCTCGTCCTGGAGTGCCTGATCGAGAGCCGCTCGTTCGAACCAGGCGACCACGTGGTGGCGCTGGCGTTCGGACCGGGCCTGACCCTGTACGCCGCGCTGTTGCGGTGGACCTGACCGACGCGGCGATGGGTTGGCCGCCCGAGATCACTTCGCGCAGTTGACGCACGTCGGCGAAGCCGGCAGAGCTTCGAGACGACCTTCGGCGATCGCGCGACCGCACATCGTGCAGATCCCGTACGTCCCTTCATCGAGACGACGCTCGGCCGCCGCGATGTCGGCCAGCGTGATCCTGGTCTCGTCGACGAGTGCCGCGATCTGCTGGCGCTCCCAGGCGATCGTGTGACCCTCCACATCGTGTTCATCGTCGGTGGCGACATCGCTCGTGGCCTCGACGATCTCCTCGAAGCTGCTCACGAGACCCTCGGCGCGACGAAGCGTCGCGGCGCGCAGCTCTTGCAGTCCGGAACGGGGATCGCTCGATCCTGGGCTCGAGATCATCGTCGCTCGCAGCAGCTCTGCGAGCCGATCGCCGCCGGCAGCGTCATCCGTTCAACCCCGTTTCGTCGAGCGGCAGATCGAGCCGATCGTTGTGGGCGTGCACAATCGCCGCACCCTCGGCGAAGCAGGCCAAGGCCTCCTCGGCGAGCCGTCGTCGACCGAGACGGTCGATCGGGATCGAACCCGCAATGGCCGCACCATCGCTCGCGCCCCTCGACCGGTGAGCGCCCACCCGCGAACCGCGGGTGCACCGACGGACGGACCCAATCGCGCTCGAACGCCTCGACCCGAGCGACGCGAGCCGCGTCGTGGGCTTCGTCGAGCCGACCCCACACCCCTGGGCCATGCCCAGCAGCTGACCGATCACCTGGTCGGCATCCGCGGTGTCCCCGCACCGTCGCCATCCGGGCGCTCAGTGACGGACTGGGTGATGGCCCGATGCGGGGCTCATGAACGTCCGGCTGACTCTCGGGCTTTTGTCGGACGGGCCTCGGGCGGGTGACCGGGTCGCGCGCTGCGGCGTGGGAAGGTCAGTAGTTGAACGTCAGCGCACCGCCCTCGGTGAACTCGAGGAGGGACGGGACACCTTTGACTTCGGCACCTTGTACCCATTCGGCGTTCTCCAGGCCACGACTCTTGACGCAGACGGGGCAGGCGTAGAACCGTCCGCCTCGTTCGATGTACTCGGCGTGGAGGTCGCTGATCGACGGTGCACCGGGCACGGAGATGCCTTGGGCGTATCCGTTGGTGGCGAGGTGTACGCCGTCTTTGGTCAGCCACATCAATGCCTGTTTGCCGGCGCGTAGCGATTCGACGCCGAGGAGGTAGCCGATGAGTACGGCCTCGGGGTCGTTCGTTCCGTGTGTCTGGCCGATCACCACTTTGTCATCAGTTGCCATATTCAGTCCTTTCGGGTCGTGGATCTTCTCTGTGGGGTCGGCCTGTGCTGGCGTACGAGCGGGGGCTTGCGTCAGGCGCGGCGGGCGAGGAAGGCGTAGCCGTAGACCTCGAACGAGCGTGCTTTGGCTTCGCCGGTCGCGCCGCCGAAGGTGTCGACGGCCGGTCCGATGTCGACATCTTGGAAACCCGAGTCTTCGAGCATTTGTTGCCAGCCCGCACGGGGCAGCCCTCCGGCAATTCAACCGGTCCAGAGATCGACGTCGCGTATCGCCTCGATCGGCACCGGGCGGCCGTTGGCGATGTCGGCGAACTGCAGCACACCGCCGGGGCGCAGCACCCGAAAGATCTCGGCGAACACGGCTTGTTTGTCGGCGCACAGGTTGATCACACCGTTGGAGATGACGACATCGGCCCACCCGGTCTCGACGGGC
>JBKJKR010000386.1:0-3536 GCA_046597135.1 Acidimicrobiales bacterium
GCGTCGTCCATGAACGTGACCCAGACCTGACGCCGCACGTAGTCGCTGGGCAACATCGAGAGCTTCACGTCCATGAGCGCGCCGAACTTCGCGTTCGCGTGGTCCATGCGCTGCATCCAGTGGGGGAGCCACGCGATGTCGCACTCCGCGCCCACGATCTGCACCCCCGGGAAGCGCTCGAGCACGCCGCCGAGCACGAGCTGGCTCACCGACCGCTGCACTTCGTGGATCATGTGCATGTACCGGACCGCCGCTGCGGTGAAGTCCACGCGGCTCTCGTCACCCATGCCGGTGACGATGTGGAGCGAGAGCGGGAGCTTGTGGCTCTGCGCCGCCGCCCACAGTGCGTCGTAGCGCTCGTGGTAGTAGGGCATGTCGGCGGGCGGGTAGCCCCAGATCATGGCGCCCTTGAGCCCGAGCTCGGCGCAACGTTCGAGCTCGCGCACGCCTTGGTCGACGTCCCACAACGAGATGAGGCCGAGGCCGTGCAGGCGATCGGGGGAGTAGGCGCAGAACTCGGCGAGCCAGTCGTTGTAGACCGCGAAGAACGCACGCTGAAGATCGCCGTCGGTCATGCGGAACAACCGCATGCCGAGCGTGCCGTAGAGCACCTCGGCATGCACCCCGTCGACGTCCTGGTCCAAGAGGCGTTCGGCCGGGTCCCAGCCCGACGGACGAGCGGACTCGTAGCCGGCGTTCTCGAGGTGCTGCTTGAGGTCGTCGCCGCTGCGGCCGGCGCCCCATGCGCCCGACACCTGTGACGCCGGGAGCCCGGGTGCGTGGAACGAGTAGCCCGGCCGGTCCGGGTTCTTGCGTACTTCAGGCGCGTGCTCGCGAAGCGCCCCGGGCAGCCGTCCGGTCCAGAGATCGGCCGGCTCCATGACGTGTGAATCCGCCGAGATGATGACACCGGTGGCCATGGAAAGGTCCTCCCCCGACGTACTCGTGCGGGCCGACCCCCGGCGCGGCTGCGAGTATGCGTTGCGCATGGACGCTACTCGGGGTGGCCGTCACAGGAGGAGCAATCGTGGACGATCGGCCGGTGCGCATCTCGCCGCAAGAGCCGCACGAGTGGAGCGACGCGACGCGCGCCGAGCTGGCGGGCGTCGTCCCGACCGGCGGTTCCACCCGGCCCGTGCACCTTCCCGGGGTGATCGCCCGCCATCCGACGCTGCTCGCGCCGTATCTCGTGTGGGCCAAGGCCATCGCGCTGCACGGCGTGTTGGCGCCGCGCGACAACGCACTGCTCGCGCTGCGGACGGCGGTGCGAGCCCGTTCCGCGTTCGAGTGGGGGGTGCACGCCGACAGCGCGCCCACCCGCGCCGGGCTGCGGCCCGACGAGCTCGACGCGATCGGTGTCGGCCCCATCGACTCGTCGTGGTCCGACCGCGATCGGGCACTGCTGCAGGCCGCTGACGAGCTGCACGATCACGACAGCGTCAGCGATGTCACCTGGGAAGCGCTCGGGCGCGATCACGACGACGCAGCGCGCCTCGAGATCGTCTTCGTCGTCGGCCACTACACGATGTTGTCGATGGTCGCGAACAGCTCGGGGGTTGCGCCCGAGCCCCACTGGCGGGCTCTGCCGCCGGCTCAGCGGATGGCGTAGCCGCTCGTCGGTCGGGCCGCAGGCCGCTTGGGCACGATGAAGTCGACCAGCCCGTAGGACACCGCCTGTTCGCCGCGCACGATGTAGTCGCGGTCGATGTCGGTGGTGATCCGTTCGAGCGACTGGCCGGTGTGCTGGGCGAGGATGTCGATCATGCGCCGTCGCATCTCGACCACCTCGGCCACGGCACGTTCGAGATCGGTCGACTGACCCTGCACGCCGCCGTGCGGCTGATGGATGAGCACCCTGCTGTTCGGAAGCGCGGCTCGCTTGCCGCTCGCGCCACCGGCGAGCAGCACGGCGGCAGCAGAAGCCGCCTGGCCGACGCAGATGGTCGCGACATCGCACGACAGGTATTGCATCGTGTCGTAGATGGCGAACAACGCGTTCATGGTTGGCGACCTGGTCGTCGATGGCGGTGCCGAGGAAGATGGAGGCGGTGACCGATCCGGCACAGCTCGGCGACTGGCTGGGTGACGAGGTCGACATCGAGGTCGTGCCGGGCGGCGAAGGTCGCGTGGTCGACGACGGCGAGACGCGTCACGCTCTCGTCGACGAGGTGGAGCCCGGCCGGCGGTTCACGTTCACCTGGTGGCCGGCCACCGATCGGGGCGACCGCAGCTACGTCGAGATCGAAGTCTTCCCGTCGACCTGCGGCAGCCGTCTCGTCATCCACGAGACACGCCTCGCCGCCGCCGACGTTGGTCAGACGATGGGCCCCGTGCGCTGGGACCTGGGCGTCACGCTGCTGCAGTTCCGGTGGTCGCTCCTGGCCCGGGTCTGAGCGCGCGGCCGTGGACGAGGTGTTCGCGGCGCTCGCCGACCCCACTCCGCGCTCGGTGCTGGCCACGCTCCTCGAGGGTGGCCCGGCAACGGCCACGGAGCTCGCGCCCGGATTCGCGGTGTCGCGCCAGGCGGTGGTGAAGCACCTCGGCGTGCTCGCGGACGCGGGCCTGGTGGACTTCGAACGTCACGGCCGCGAGGTCCACTACCGAGCGGTCACGGCGCCGCTGCGCGACGCGGCCGCGTGGCCGGCGAACGCCGGCGCGGCGTGGGACAAGCGCCTGGCGCGCCTGACGCGCGCACTCGGCGAGCAGTAGCGGTCGGGCTCCCGCACCTGAACCGGGAGGTGCGCCGTTGCACCTCCCGGAGGATCAGGCAACCCCGGCGCGATCAGGGATGATCGTGCGTCTTGGCGAACGACTCGCCGGTGAGCCCCAGCTGGCGGGCCTTGCGCTCGCTGAAGATGACCGCGAGCACCAGCATCAACATGATCAGGCCCAGCGAGAGGTACGTGTTGACGTGGTACCAGTGGCTGAACGTCATCTTGAGACCGACGAAGATCAAGATGCCGCCGAGGGCGTGTGACAGGTAGTGGAAGCGGTTGCGGGCGTTGGCCAGAAGGAAGTACATGGCGCGCAGACCCAGGATGGCGAACGCGTTCGAGGCGAAGAGCAGGTACTGCTCGTTCGACACGGCGAGCACTGCGGGCACCGAGTCGAGCGCGAAGATCACGTCGGTGATCTCGACGACCACGAGCGCGGCGAGCAACGGGGTTGCGGCCCGCTTGGCGTTCACCCGGGTGATGAACTTGTGACCGTCCAGCTCGTCGCTGACCGGCATGATCCGTTTGAGCAGACCGAGCCCGGTGGTCTTGGCATCCTCGCCCTCGTCGGCCCGGTGACGCAGGATCTTGAACCCGGTGTAGATGAGGAACGCACCGAACACGATGAGCAGCCACCACGCGGCCTGGATGAGCGCCGCGCCGGCGAAGATGAAGATGAAGCGCAGGGCCAGCGCACCGAAGATGCCCCAGAACAGCACCCGGTGCTGGAACTTGAGAGGGATGGCCATCGACGAGAAGAGGATGGCCCAGACGAAGACGTTGTCGACGCTGAGCGACTTCTCGATCAGGTAGCCCGAGATG
>JBKJKR010000157.1:0-6174 GCA_046597135.1 Acidimicrobiales bacterium
TCTTCGACGAGCTCGGGGACGAGCGGGCCGGCATCGGCCGGAGCGTCGACCGGCGTGGTGATCTCGGCGCGTGGCCACCAGTCGACGTCGGGCGATGCCGTGGTCTCGAACCCTGCCGCGGCCGGGACGAGCTCGGGCTCGGTGAGGGGTGCACCGGGGGCCCGGGGGCGGGGGTTGCGCGCACCGTGGGGTTCGTGGAGGCGGACGAGGTCGATGACCGCGACCGCATCGTCGGACGGTGGATCGCCGGCCGCTTCGGTGGTGGCCCCATCGGCGGCGGTGCGGGACCGCTTGCGCTTGTGCAGCGTGAGGTTTGCCGTGATGTCGGCGAGCCCCACGAGGATCACGAGATCGCCGAACGCGAGCACCTGACCCGTCTCCTCGAGCGGGATGATGTCGCCGAGGAACCGCACGCGGTGCGTGGGTTCCTCGAGGCGTCGCGCGCCGCGCAACTCGACCCGGTCGACCTCCGCCGGCGTGGCCAGGCCGGCATCGACCAGCGCGTCGCGGCTCACCGGCAGGCCGCCGTTGAGGAACGTGGCCAAGAGGTTGGCGAGGATGCCGACGGCCATGACGCTCATGCCGACGATGCGCACGTTGACGATCGCGAACGCGAACAGTGCAGCCAAGCCGCCGACGACCAGCGGTACCGCCACCTCGCGGGTGAACTCGTCGGCGAGGGCCGGCACGACGACACCGATGAGCAACAGACCCTTTGCCCGGATCGGGACGCCGACGATGTTGCGGAACCGGCCGCCCCGTGCGAGACCCACGAAGATCCCGGCGAGAACCGCCAGGACCGTGAGCACGAGGCCATCGATGGACATCTCCCGACCGTACCGTTCGGCGCTCAGGGGTGAGGCCGCTTTGGCGGGAAACTGTGGTGTTACAGCGCTTTCCCGCGCATCGAACCCACCAACGGCTGTGCGTCGTTGCGTTGCACGAAGCAAGCGATGCCGCGATAGCGCGCCTTGCTGTCCTCCCAGTTGGCCTGGGGCGGTGTCACCACCCCGATGCCGAGCTCCGACAGCTCGTAGATGACCCCCGCGAACGACTCGAAGTTCTGGTAGCAGAGGCGGAGCCCGTACCGCTGCAGCGCATCGTCGCCGGGCCACGGATCACCGAAGGGGGAGGGGTGCACGAGGGTCGCGTAGACCTCCCCCTCGTGTGCCGCCTCGCACGGCACGCGGGTGGTGATCGGGTCGGTGCCGGTCTCGTACCGGTTGAAGCAGTCCCCGAGCGCGAGCGTGTAGACGTTGATCGGATCGCCGACGATCGTCGGTGCGGTCGTCGTGGTCGCGGTCGCGGTCGTGGATTGCGAAGTGGTGGACGTTGCGGAATCCGTGTCCGGCGACCCGTCCGAACACCCAACCGCGACGGCCAGGCAGGCGACGAGCGCGGCGCACCGCCGGATCCGGTTGCTTCGTCGGTCGCGCACGGCCTCGCATGCTAAGCCCGTTCGTCGGACGTTCGAGCTAGCGGGCCGGCATCCACCGGTCGAGTTGCTCGAACCACGAGAACATCACGATCACCATCGGCACGACACCGACCGCATAGGCCGGCCAACGCCGCCAGCGGCGCGACAGCTGCCAGACGCCGGCGAGCAGGGCCAAGAACACGACGCCCCACAACAGCGCCGGGGTGCGGGCACCCGGGTCGCCGCCGAGGCCTTCATCGAGCGAAGGATCATCGGCCGAACCGGCGGTGGGCACCGTGGCGTCCGAGGCCGCGCCGTCGGTGACCGCTCCGCCCGTGGCTCCGGGGCCCGTCGCCCCCGCAGGCGCGGCTGCGGTGGCGGGCGGGTCGGCAGGGGTCTCGACAAGTTTGGCCACGACGATGATCCGTTGATCGGCGCTGAACTTCGGGTGGCACGCAGTGAGCGTCAGCCGGTTGTCGCCGAAGTCGTCGAGCACCCAGACCTCTTCGGGCTTGACGATGAAGTGACCGCTCGTCGGGTCGTCGGGGGCGCCGGCGACGACGTAGGTCCACGTGCCGTGGAGCGTGGTGACGGTGATCTCGTCGCCCGGCACGAGCTCGTCGATGCGCGAGAACGGGGCGCCGTAGGTCGTGCGGTGACCGGCGATCGCCGCGTTGCCCGGGTAGCCGGGTTGGGGCGTCGACCGGTAGTGGCCGGGGGCCTTGCGCAGATCGTCGACCGTGACCCCTTCGACGACGAGCTTGTCGACGCCGATGTCGGGGATCTGGATGCGGGCGAGCGCCTCACCGGGGCGGACCTCGGCGGGCGTCGTGCGGTCGGGGCCGGAGGGCTCGCCGACGATCGTGGTGCTCGTGGGCGTCGAGCCCGCGCCGGTGGTGGTCGGGGCGCTGGGGGTGGGGGAACCGGGCGTCGTGGTGCTCGTGACGGGTGCCGCGGTCTGTTCGACGTCGGCGAGGCGTTCCGTGAACGCCCGGTCGAGCGAGTCCTGGGCCCGCGCCTCGTGCAGCCCGGTGCCCCACAGCTGGTAGGCCACGAAGAGCAGGATCACGAGACCGGCACCGACGAAGGTCCGGCCGATCGCGTTGAGGGCGCGGGCGAGCACGGGCAACTATCGGCTGCGCCGGGGCGCGCCTGAGGGGTCGGCGTGAGCACGCGTGCCGCGATGGTCGTGCGGGTGGTCGGGGGTTGGTGTGGTCGGGGCGCGCCGCGTTGGGCACCGCGGGGGCCTGGTCGGTAGGTTTTCGGTGTGCCCGTCGTCCAACTGCGCGCCGTGGTCGCGCTGCTCGGCCGGTTCCCCGCGCTCGCCGGGGTCGACCTCGACGTCGAATCGGGCGAGGCGGTGCTGCTGCAGGGCCCCAACGGCGCCGGCAAGACGAGCCTGCTGCGACTCTGCGCCGGTCTCCTGGCCCCTGATTCGGGCGAAGCGGTGGTGCTCGGGCACGACCTGTGCCGCGATCGTCGTTCGGTGCGGCGCGAGGTCGGCATGCTGGCCCATGCCACGTTCCTCTACGACGACCTGAGCGTCTACGAGAACGTGTGCTTCTGGGCTCGCGCCGCCGGTGGTACGCCCGCCGAAGCCGAGGCGGCGATCGCCCGGCTCGAGATCGACCCGCGGCTGCGCGACATACCGGTGGTCCGCCTGTCGACGGGGCAGCGCCGGCGTACCTCGCTCGCCGTGCTCGTGGCGCGTCGCCCGAAGTTGTGGCTGCTCGACGAGCCACATGCCGGGCTCGATCAGGCCGGCCGCGACATCGTCGACGGGCTGGTGCGTGATGCCGTCGGCGCAGGGGCCACGGTGCTGGTCGCGTCGCACGAACTCGACCGTACCCGCACCATTGCGTCGCGGGTGATCACGATCGCCGGTGGGGTCGTCGTCGCCGACCACCCGATCGGCGCCGGGCCCGCCCTCAGCGGCCCATCTCCTGTCGGAGGTGGCACCGATGTGGCATGACGCCCGGCTCATCGCCGGCAAGGACCTGCGCATCGAGTGGCGATCGCGTGTCGCGACCGGTCAGGTGGCGCCGTTCGCGATCCTCGTCCTGGTCCTGTTCGGGTTCGCGCTCGATGCCGACACGGTGGCCCTTCGCACCTTCACCGGCGGTCTCTACTGGGTGACGGTGCTGTTCTCGGCCGTGCTTGCGATCCAGCGGTCGTTCGCGCTCGAATCGGCCGACGGCAACCGAGACGCCCTCCGGTTGTCGGGCATCGAGCCGGGGGCCATCTTCTTTGGCAAGGCCGCGGCGCTCGCGGTGCAGCTCGTCCTGCTCGAGGTGCTGCTCGGCGCCGGTGTGGCGGTGCTGTACGACCCCAGGGTCGACGACGTTCCGCTGCTCATCGCCACGGCGGGGGTCGCGACCATCGGCGTGTCCGCCGCCGGTACGCTCTACGGCGTCCTGGCTGCGGGTCTCCGCGTGCGAGAGACGATCCTGCCCATCCTGTTGTTGCCGGTGCTCGCACCGGTGCTCATCGGGGCGACGCGGGCGTTCGACGACGCTCTCGGCACTGTTGCGGTCAGCGGCTGGAATTGGCTCGCGCTGCTCGGTCTGACTGCAGTGGTGTACGTGGCGTTCGGAGCCTTGGCCTTCGGCGTGTTGTTGGAGGATTCGTGAGCGCAGCGGGAGTGACGTCGACAGGCTCGCGGGCCACGCGTGTGCTCGGTTCGATCGTGCTCATCGGCCTCGTGTTCCACCTGCTCCTGTCGTTCGTGTGGAGCGAGCCCGACGCCGACCAAGGCGACCTCGTCCGCATCATGTACGTGCACGTTCCATCGGCCTGGCTGGCGTACCTGTCGTTCATCGTCACGGCCATCGGCGGCGCCATGTACCTGTGGAAGCGCTCGCTCTGGTGGGATCTCGTCGCCGGCGCCTCCGCCGAGATCGGCGTGGTGTTCTGCGCCCTGGCGCTGGTCACCGGTTCCATCTGGGGCCGCCACACGTGGGGCACCTACTGGGAGTGGACCGATGTGCGCATCGTCACCACCATGGTCCTGCTGCTCCTCTACGTCGGCTACCTCGCGGTGCGCCGCATCCCCGCCGATCCGCACCAGCGCAGCCGGCGCGCCGCGGTGGTCGGCATCATCGCGGCGCTCAACATCCCCATCGTGCGGTTCTCGGTCGATTGGTGGGCCGACCGCACGTTGCATCAGCAGGCCACGGTCAAGCTCGGCGAGACCGAGCTCGACGGCCTGATGCTGTTCTCGCTGTTCTTCGGTCTGCTGCTCTTCACCGGCATCTACGTGTGGATGATGATCCACCGGTTCCGCATCGCCTGGCTCGAGGAGCAGGTCGATCGGCACGGTCTCGACACGGCCATCGCCGAGCGGCGCGCCGAGAGCCGGCGCGATGTCGATCGCGCTGTCGGTCTCACCAGGACAGGTGCCGAGTCATGACGCACAGTGGCTTCATCTTCGCCGCATGGGGAATCGTGCTGACCGTGCTCGCGATCTACAGCGTGCGGTTGGTGATGCGCGGACGCGCACTCACCAGGGCTGTCGAACCCGAGCACCGCCGTTGGATCGACTCCGGCAACGACAGGACGGGCGTGCCACGCACCCCGGGGAAGCAAACGTGACCGACACCGACCTCACCCCACGCGAACGCGCGCCGCGGAAGAAGCGCGCGCTCGGACCCATGGTGCTCATCCTCGTCATCGTCGTCGCCATCGGCGCGCTGGTGTTCAAGACCCTCGGCGACGCGTCGCTGTTCTTCAAGAACGCCGACGAAGCGGTCGAGCAGCGCGACGACCTCGGCGCCGAGCGGTTCCGCATGCTGGGCAGCGTGGTGCCCGGTTCCATCACCAAGGGCGAGGTGGACGGACGCAACGCGGTGCTGTTCACGGTCTCGTTCGACGGCGTCTTCGCCGATGTCGCGAGCTTCGACAACCCCACCGAGCTCTTCAAGGACGGCATCCCGGTGGTGCTCGAAGGTCACTGGCGCGATGGCGCCACGGCTGCGGTCAACGCGCTCGATTGCAACGGTACGAGCACCGCCGCATTCGCCGGTGGCGCCCGCGACGGCTGGTTCTTCGCGAGCGACAGCATCCTCGTCAAGCACGACGCCGACTACTCCACCGAGAACAAGGATCGCCTCGACGAGGCGGCCTACGAGGGCACCGCAACAGGAGCGCCCGGCGCGGTGTCACCGTCCTGCGGCGGTGCCGCGAAGTGAATGCTGCGCTCGGCGGCGCGGCCAACGTGCTCGGTCTCGCGTCGGCCGGCATCGGCGCCATCACGGCGGCCACCGGGCTCGTCAAACATCGGCCCGATCTCGTTCGCCTGAGCCGTCGTTACGCGTGGCTCACGTTCGGGTGCGCGCTCGCGGCGTTCGCGATCATGGAGCGCGCGCTGATCACTCGCGACTTCACGGTGGCCTTCGTGGCCAACAACGGATCGAGCCGCACGCCGGCGCTGTACAACTTCGCCACGCTGTGGTCGGCCCTCGAGGGCTCGATCATCCTCTGGGCCCTCATCCTCACGGGCTACGTCGTGGCCACGGTGGTGAAGTTCCGCGACCGGGTCGACGACGCGCTGTTCGGCTGGGCGTTGCTCACCATGTTCGTGGTCACCGCGTTCTTCTTCATGTTGCTCGTCGGGCCGGCCAACCCGTTCAAGTCGTTCGAACCGCCCATCGGCTACGACGGCCCCGGGCCCAACCCGTTGCTGCAGAACCACATCCTCATGGCATTCCATCCGCCGATGCTCTACCTCGGTTTCGTGGGGTTCACCGTGCCGTTCGCGT
>JBKJKR010000341.1:0-2860 GCA_046597135.1 Acidimicrobiales bacterium
GAGGTCGAGGCGGCCACCCGAGCGGCCCGGCTGGTCTTCCTGCTCGCCGGCGTGTCGTACTACAAGGCCGCTGCTCCGCCGCTGATCGATCTGGGCGAGCACGCGCTCACCGAGGCCGAGGCCGCGATGCTCCGGGCGTTCTACCTCGACGGACTCGGCGAGTTCGCGTATCGCAACGGCCTCGAGCTGCGCGACGTGACCTTCCGCTACGACACAGCCTCCCCCCGGCCCGTGGATGCCGGAGTCGCCCTCGACCGGCCGCTTGTTCCGTTCGGCGGCGGCATCGATTCGATCGTGACGGTCGAGGAGGTGCGCGAGCGCCATCCCGACACCGCGTTGTTCATCCTCAGTCGCCTGGGCGACCGGTTCGCGGCGATCGAGGACGCGGCCCACGAGACCGGCCTGGCGGTGCAGCGCGCCGAGCGCGAGATCGACCCGAAGGTGCTGCGGTCGCGCGAGCTCGGGTACCGCAACGGGCACGTACCTGTCACCGGGATCCTCTCGGCCATCGCCACGCTCGTCGCCGTCCTCGACGGTCGCGGCGCCGTGGTGATGTCGAACGAGTGGTCGGCGTCGTCCGGCAACCTCGAGGTCGACGGCCACACGGTCAACCACCAGTACTCGAAGAGCGCCGAGTTCGAATCACTGTTCCGAGCGACCCTTGCCGACCAGTTCACCGACGGCCCCGAGTACTTCTCGCTGCTCCGCCCCTACTCGGAGCTGGCCATCGCCCGGCGCTTCGCCGAGCTGTCGAGGTACCACCCCACCTTCCGCAGCTGCAACCGGGCCTTTCAACTCGACCCGGCGAAGCGCTACGCGACCTGGTGCGGCGTGTGCGACAAGTGCTGCTTCATCGACCTGGTCCTCGCCCCCTTCATGGCGGCCGAAGAGCTGCGCGCGGTGTTCCGGGGCCGTGAGCCCTTGGAGAACCCCGACACGATCGAGTCGTTCCGCACACTGCTCGACATCAGCCACGAACCGAAGCCCTTCGAGTGCGTGGGCGAGGTGTCCGAGTGCCGTGCCGCCGCGCAGCGCGCCGGGGCGCGACCCGACCGCGCCGGCTCCCCCCTGCTCGAGGCCATCCTGCGCGAGCTCGCCGGGCGCCAGGTGGACGACCTGACCATCGAGGCGCTCCTGGCGCCGATCGGCGACGACCACATCCCCGAGTCCTATGCGCCACGCCATCTCGTGGGCTGATCTCCGCAACGCGGAGGTCGGGGTCTGGGGCCTCGGCGTCGAGGGCGATGCGTCGATCCGCAAGTTGCGCACGCTCGGGGCGCGCCTGGTCCTCGTCGACGACGCAAAGCCGACGTACGAGGGTTCCGAGGTGCTGTCGACCGACCGGGGCGGACTCGACGCGTTGCTGCGCTGCGACGCGGTCGTGAAGTCGCCGGGCATCAGCCGCTACCTTCCCGCGGCGGCCGCACTCGAGACGGCGGGCGTCGCCGTGCTGGGCGGGCTCGGCTTGTGGCTGCAGGCGGCCCCGCTCGATCGCGTCGTCGCGATCACGGGGACGAAGGGCAAGAGCACCACCTCGGCCATGCTCGGCCACCTGCTCGAGCGGCTCGGCCACCCCACGTTCGTCGGCGGCAACATCGGCCGGCCGCCCTATGACCCGGGCGCCGGGCCGGCCGACGCACCCGAACCGCAGTACTGGGTGATCGAGACGTCGAGCTACCAGGCGACCGACGTCGCCGTGTCCCCGCACGTTGTTGCCGTGACCTCGCTGCATCCGGATCACGTCGACTGGCACCGATCCGTCGAGCAGTACTACCGCGACAAGCTCTCGTTGTGCACGCAGCCGGGGAGTCGGCTCACCGTTGCGTCGGGCGCGAGTCCGGCACTGGTCGCACGGGCGTCGATGCTCGGTCCGGTGATCGAGTGGGTCGACCCTGACCCCTCGCGCCGCAACGACTGGCATCGCACGCTCGGCGTGCGCGGCGACCACAACCTCGACAACGCCGAGATCGCCTACCGCTGCCTGCGTGCACTCGGCCTCGATCCCGATCCGAGTGCGCTGGCCGCCGCCGCGCAGGCGTTCCCCGGACTCGACCATCGCCTGCAGACCGTGCGCACGGTGGGCCACGTCGAGTTCGTCGACGATTCGTTGTCGACGAACGTGCTCCCCACGGTGCGGGCGATCGAGGCGTTCACCGGGCAACGCACCGCGGTGATCGTCGGCGGGTTCGACCGAGGCATCGATTACCACGCACTGGGCGACGCGCTGACCACTCGCGAGGCGCCGCTCCTGGTGATCACGATCCCGGAGTCGGGGGACCGCATCGGGCGCGAGCTGGCCGATGCCGCGCTTCCATCATCGGTCGAGGTCATTGCCGCCGACGGCCTCGAGACCGCGGTCCGGCTCGCCCACCAATGGGCCGAGCCCCGTGGCGTGGTGCTGCTGTCCCCCGCCGCGCCGAGCTTCGGCACCTACCGCGACTACCGCGCGCGGGCCGCGGCGTTCGTCGACGCGATCGATCGCTACTGCGTGACGCCGATCGAGGGCCGGGCCGACGCCTGACCGCTCGCGGTCCGACGCGCTACGTTTCGCGCATGCCTACCTTCGACGTGGTTTCCGAGATCGACATGCAGGAGCTCCGCAACGCGGTCGACCAGGCGGCGCGCGAGATCGTGACCCGCTTCGACTTCAAGGACACGAACACCTCGATCGAACTCGGCTCCGACACCATCACCCTCGCATGGGTGAGCGAGGACCGTCTCGCCGCGGCGCGCCAGGTGCTCGAAGAGAAGATGGTCAAGCGCAAGGTCTCGCTGAAGGTGCTCGACTACGGCAAGATCGAAGAAGCGTCGAAGGGCACGGCGCGCCAAGTGGCCAAGTTGCAGGCCGGTATCTCGTCGG
>JBKJKR010000548.1:0-4914 GCA_046597135.1 Acidimicrobiales bacterium
GTCAGCCGCCAGATGAAAGACGGGAACACCAACCCCAAGGGCCAGCTGCTCACGTTCCTCGACGCCGATCCTGAGAAGTCGATCAAAGTCATCGATCCGCTCACGGTGCAGTTCACCCTCAAGCTCGGTTGGGCCGATTTCCCGTACATGTTCGCGAACGTGCAGGGTTGGATCTACTCGCCCACACAGTTCGCCAAGGTCGGCGATCCGCTCAAGTTCAACGCCGATCCGGGCCCCGCGGGCGCCGGACCGTTCCGGGTCAAGTCGTACAAGCCGGGCGAGGCGCTCGAGCTCGAGAAGAACCCCACCTACTGGGGCGGCGAGGTCTACCTCGACGGGCTCATCTTCAAGCAGCTCGCCACCCCGACGGCATCGTTCGACGCGATCAAGGCCGGCTCGCTCCAGGCGGCGTACGTCCGTGACGCCACGGTGCAGAAGAACGCCAAGGCCGAGAAGTTCGGCACCATCGACATGCCCACGATCGCTGCGAACATCATCAACATCAACTCGGCGACCATCCCGCTGAAGGCCCGCCAGGCCATGGCCGCGGCGATCGACCCGAAGGTCGTCAACGATCGCGCGTACAACGGCAACGCGATCCCCGACTCGGCCCCGTTCGCGAACGGACCGTACGACCCGAAGGTGACCGGCACGAAGTACGACCTCAACGAGGCCAAGAAGCTCCTCGCCGAGGCCAAGGCCGCCGGGTTCAGCGGCAAGCTCCGGCTCCTCGCCGACTCGTCCCTCCCGGACTGGGGCATCGCCGTGCAGACCCTGCTCACCGCGGCAGGCTTCGAGATCGAGCTGCAGCCCAAGCCGATCTCGGAGATCGTCACCCAGGTCCTCACCAAGAAGGACTACGACATCAACACGTGGGCCTACGGCATGAGCGACGAGGTGCCGGCCAACTACGTGCAGCTCAGCGGCACGTTCGCACCTCCCGGACGGTACGGCTACAGCAGCCCCGAAATGGTTGCCGCCATCGACAAGCTGCGCACTGCGGCCTCCGACGCCGATCGTGTTGCGGCCTACAAGGGCATCAGCGAAATCTGGTTGCGCGACGTTCCGGCAATCGTAACGACGTCGGCACCCTCGGCCCTTATCTTCACCCCGAAGCTCAAGGGCGCGGTGCGCACCGCTGCAGCGAACATCTTGTTCGACAAGGCGTACCTCGAGAAGTAGTCGCCAGCGCGACAACAGTGACCGCTGGGGCGGCGCGGCCTTCGGGCTGCGCCGCCCTTCGGCGTTTTCCGATACCGCATTTTGATCCTGCGCTACGGTTCCCCAAGGGCACGAGGGGGATCTCATGTTGGCAGCTGTGTTGAACCGCATTCCTGGCGCGCTCGAGATCGAAGAGGTCTCGATCGACAAGCCGGGCCCGCGCGAAGTGCTCATCCGCACCGCGCACGCCGGGCTGTGCCACAGCGACCTGCACTTCATGGACGGGGTCTGGCAACTGGCGCCACCCGCGGTGATGGGCCACGAAGGTGCCGGCATCGTCGAAGCGGTCGGGAGCGACGTCGCCTACGTGAAGCCGGGCGATCACGTCATCACCTGCCTGTCGATCTTCTGCGGCCAGTGCAAGTACTGCTTGTCGGGTCGACCACACCTGTGCACCGATCGCTCCATGCTCGCCCGGCCCCGCCCGGCCATCACGAACCAGGCCGGCGAGGCGGTGTCGGCGTTCGCATCGCTCGGCGCGTTCGCGGAGCAGATGCTCGTGAACGAGCACGGCGTGGTGAAGATCCGCGACGACATGCCGCTCGACAAGGCGTCGCTGATCGGCTGTGGCGTCACCACGGGGCTCGGAGCGGTGTTCCGCACCGCCGCGGTGAAGCCTGCTTCGTCGGTAGCCATCGTGGGGTGCGGCGGCATCGGGCTCGCCGCGTTGCAGGGCGCGAAGCTGTGCGGCGCGGCACCGATCATCGCGGTCGATGTCACCGCCGAGAAGCTCGCCGTCGCGCAGATGCTCGGCGCGACGCACATCGTCAACGCTCGCGAGGTCGACGCCGTGGCCGCGGTGAAGGACCTCACCGGCGGCGGGGTCGACTACTCGTTCGAGGCCATCGGCACGAAGGCCACCGCCGAGCAGTGCTTCGCGATGCTCGGCCGCGGCGGAACCGCAACGATCATCGGCATGGTGCCGCTCGGCGCGAACCTCGAGATACCCGGGGCCGAGCTCTTCATGAACGAGAAGACGATCCAAGGTTCGATGATGGGCTCGAACCAGTTCCGGACCGACATGCCGTGGTTCGTCGAGCTCTACCTCGACGGACGCCTGAAGCTCGACGAGATGGTGTCGGCGCACCGGCCGTTGTCGGGCATCAACGAGGGGTACGAGGCGATGCGCCAAGGCACCGTCACCCGAACGGTCATCGACTTCGATCTCTAGGCGCCACCCACGCCGGCACACCATCGTCCTCGCACAGAAAGCATCAGGAATCAGCACATGGCACAGTACGTACCGGGTTTCGAGTGGACCGAAGAGTCCCTCGTCGTCCGCAAGTTCATCTTCGACTTCTGGGCCGAGACGGGCCGGGCGCCCAACCTCCGCCACATGCACGAAGGCACCGGGCTCGCGCGGCGTCGCATCGTGCAGGCACTGAAATTGCTGCAGACCGGCATCGTGGTGGTCGTCGATCAGGACTCACCGAACTGCGACATCTTGAAGGCTCCGCCGTTCTCGGCGTTCCCGAGCCAGGTCGAGATGTACATCGACGACACGTTCCACAGCTTCATCGGCTGTGCGCACGAAGCGGTGGCCGTGTCGAACATGCCGCAGTTCCATGGCACCGAGTGCCGCCTCGAGTCGTACTGCGCGTGCTGCCTCGAACCCATCACGTTGTGGTCGACGTCGTTCACGCTGTCGCGCAGCGCGCCGGCCGACCCATTGGTGCACATCGCGATGCCGCTGTGGGACTGGGTGCACGACGACATGAAGGCCATGTGCGACAACACCAACCTGGTGATGAACATGGAGCACGCACTCGAGTACGAGAAGATGATCGGTCGACGCGGCATCGTGATGACCCTCGATCAGGTGCGCCAGTACGTGGAACCCGCAGTCGGCATCCGCGGCTGGGACTACCACTGGCCGCCGCAGTCCCAGAACCCCGAGCGACTCATCGCCCGCATCAAGGAGCTGGGCGTCGACATGAGCCCCTGGGGGCTCTGACGCGGCACATGCAACCGGTGGTGCTCAGTGCAGTGACTTGAGCACCCCGAAGCGCTTGGCCAACAGGTAGTACACGGTGACGCGCTGCTTGCGGTGATCGTCCTTCATCGTCGCGAGAACCGAGGAGATCGCCTGGTCGAGATCGGCGTCGTGCTCCGGGCGCGCCAGCTTCTTCTTGAGCCAGCTGTCGCGCACGCGCTCGAGCTCGCTCTCGTCGGAGCCGGCGACGAACGCCGCGTCGCCGTTCTTGTTCTGCAGCGCGATGCCGAGGTGCTTGACGATGCCCTTCACCGCCGCCTCGTCCGCGTCGGCGTCGTAACGCTTCACGTCGGGCAGGAAGTCGTGGTGGTCAGCCATGGGGCGTTCTCCTCGTCACGGGACGCCCGCATCGTAGAACAGCGCTGACCAGCGGGCTCAGGCGTTGGTGGCGGCCGCCCGTTCGCCGACCTGAGGCAGGTAGCCCTCGGGGAAGCGGTAGAAGTCGAGGGCGTTGTCCCACATGATCTTGCGCTTCGACTCGTCGGTGATCATGTCGGGCGCCAGGTCGAGGAAGTGCTGCACCGTGGTCGGGTACTTCGAGTCGGGGTGCGGGAAGTCGCTCTCCCACAGGATGCGGTCGTCACCGAACCAGCGGATGACGTCGGCCACGAAGGGGTCTTCGCACTCGGTCGAGATCCAGCAGTTGCGCTTGAAGTAGTCCGTGGCCGACATCGTGAGCTCGGGGAACTCCTTGTAGGCCATCTCGAGCTGCTCGTCGATGCGGTGCAACCACGACGGCAACCAGCCGCAGCCGGCCTCGAGGTAGGCGACGCGGAGCTTGGGGAAGCGCTCGAACACGCCGTGGCAGATCATGGACATCATGGCGCCCATGGCTTCGAACTGGTGCACGACCGCATGCCACTCGACGAACCCGCGGTAGCGGTCGTGGCCGAACGAGTTGCCGTTGAGGCCCATGAACTCGTGCGTGGCGAAACCGACGTCGAGGTCCTGGATGAGCTCCCACAGCGGGTCGTAGTAGCGATCGCCGAGGGTGCGCTTGTTGAACTGGTCGGGGCGGGTCCAGAAGCACTTGGTGCCGAGGTTGTCGTACGCGTACTGCACCTCTTCGATGGCCCGGCCGACATCGTTGAGCGGCACCGGCCCCGACACGTTGATGCGACCGCCCGAGATCTCGCGCATGTCGGCGCCCCAGCGGTTGTACGCCCGAGCCATGGCGGCCTGCAGCTCGGGGTCGATGCCCTCGAACCACATGTCGTACTCGGGGCCGTAGATGACGCAGAGGTCGATGCCGTCGACGGCCAGCGCCTCGGCCACGGAGTCGCCACGGAAGCCGGTGGTGACGCACTCGCCGTACTTGGCAATCATGTCCTCGGCCGTCCAGTCCATGAGCTCCTGGAAGCGCCCGTAGAGGACAGTGGGGTGTTGGGTCCACTTGCCGTCGACGGTGACCGGGTTGTACGTCTCGAAGCCGGGCATGGGCTGCTTGGTGCCGACGCGATGCTTGTGCTTGTCGTCGAGGTACTTGGACCACAGGTCGCGTGGGTAGACGACGTGTGCGTCCGCATCGAACACCTTGAAGCCATTGCGCATGGCAGCCCCCGAGCTGACCCTGGGCCGCGCTCACCGCGGCTCGTTGTGCCCGGAGGTTAGCAGGAATTCAAACAGTTGTTCGAGCTGGCGGGACGTCGAGCTGCGCTCGGAGCCACTCGGCGGTTCGCGCGTGGGCCACGGCCGCGTAG
>JBKJKR010000026.1:0-7535 GCA_046597135.1 Acidimicrobiales bacterium
TGCGGTGCTCCGGTCGCTCCGTGTGCCGGAAGGCAGCGGTCCGCCGCCGGCGCCGGGCGCACGCATCGAAGCAGTCGACGCACGCGGCAAGTACCTGCGCATCCGCTTCTCGGGCGGTATCGAACTGCAGACCCACCTGCAGATGAACGGTCGTTGGCTCCTGCAACGAGCCGACGCGCCCCGCCGTTTCGCCGACCATCTGGCCCGCGTGATCATCGAGACCGACGAACACCTCGCGGTGTGCGTGCGGGCGCCGGTGGTGCGACTCGTCCGCGTCGCGAAGGGTTCGACGAACGAGGACGTACCCAGGTCGCTTTCCCACCTCGGCCCGGATCTCTGCCGGCCCGACGCAGACCTGGCCGCGGCGGTCGCGCGCTTCGCGACCCACGCCGTGCCCGCCGCGGAGATCGCCGAAGTGTTGCTCGATCAGCGGGTGATGGCCGGCGTGGGGAACGTCTTCAAGAGCGAAGTGCTGTTCGCCTGCGCGACCGACCCGTTCCGCACGCTCGACACCATCGACGACGCGCTTCGCGAACGTCTCGTGCGCACGGCGGCGCGTCAGCTGCGGGCGAACCTGCGTCCCGGGCGGCGCACCACCGTGCCCGGCGGCCTCGCGGTGTACGGGCGCGAACGCCAGCCGTGCGTGCGCTGCAACACCTTGATCGAAGCGCGTCGTCAAGGCGCTGACGCGCGCATCACCTACTGGTGTCCAGGCTGCCAACGTTGATCGTTGTCCGCCGCGCCGACACGGCCTCGACCAGGTCGGGTTGCATCGAGACCACGGTGTGCTGATGGAGTCGTCGCACCGCAAAACCGAGCTGCAGGCTGATCGCCCGCGCGTTGACCTTTCGCGACGCGGCGATCGCATCGATCGACGAACCTGCGGCGAGCGCCGCGAGCACCGACTCTTCGACGAAGGTGAGTCGGGCGATGTTCACGAACGGGTCGCCGTGCGACGCCTGCAGGAGCATGAAGTGCGCGCGGATCATCGCGGCCGTCGACGCGTCGAGCAGCGCCTCGCCGCGCGATGCAGCGACCAGCGCGTCGAGCAGTGACCTGCTGTCGGTCCGGGCGTCGAGCACGGAGAGCGCACCGGCGCACAACGACCGCCACGCGCCTTCGCGGTTACCGGTGGTGAGCACCACGATGCGGGTCGCCGGGTTCGCTCGCCGCATGGACGCGCACAGCGCGGCGGTGCCGGGGTGGCTGTCGTCGACCACGATGGCGGTCGGCCGTGTGGCGACGGCCCGCTCGTAGGCGTGCTCGATGTCGACCACGTCGACGATGCCGAGCCACGTGTCGAGGAACCGGGCGCGCAGGAGTGGATCGTCGATGGCAGAGAGCCACCGCGGTGGATCGGGGGCGGCAGAGAGCCACCGCGGTGGATCGGGGGCGGTGGAGAGCCACCGCTGGGGATCGGGCATGGTGCTCCTCGGCGCGCACGACGCTGGGCGCGCGTCGGGTGCATCGGCACGTTGCCGTGCGACCTGTAGCGATTGTTCCGACCGGGTGACCGATCGAAAACGGCATCGGCGGGCCGAATGGGTCGTTCGGCCCGCCGATGGGTGGTCGTGTCGGGTGATCGGGTCGGTCAGGTGTGCGAGATCGCGTCCAGCACGTTCAAGCGGGCGGCCCTCCGAGCCGGGAAGATCGCCGCGAGGAGACCGAAGATCGCGGCGACGATCACGTAGATCACGAGCGACGGGATCGGGACGACGATCGACTTGATGAACGAACTCGGGAGGGCCGATGCTGCGGCGACCCCGAAGAGCACGCCGAGCACCACACCGAGCACCGCGCCGAACACCGCGACGATCGCTGCTTCCCAACGGATCATGACCCGCATCTGGGCCCGCGACATGCCGACGGCCCGGAGTAGCCCGAGCTCGCGGGTTCGTTCGTAGATCGACAACCGCAGCGTGTTGTAGATGCCGAGGAGTGCGATCAGCAGAGCGAGTATGAGCATGCCTTGGATGACCGCCAGGAACGAGTCGATCTGACCTTCCTGGGACTTCTTGAACTCGGCCTTCGTCTCGGCCTTCACCGTGGGGTACTTGGACGATTCCGCGAGGACCGCCTCGGCTGCGGCCGCCGGGTTCTCGCGGTCGACTGCGCGGATGGTGACGAACTGGTCGACGGTGGTGGTGAAGTGACGATCCCACAGGTCGAGGCTCACCACCCAGTTCCCGAGAATCGACGCGTCCTCATAGATGGCCGCCACGCGAAGCGTCTCGGACTTGCCGTCGATGAACGACATGTCGACCGAGTCCCCGACGTCGAGCGCGAGGTCTTTCGCCGAGTCCTTGTGGATCAGCACGTCGTTCGGGCCGGCGGACGGCACGTCGCCCTTGATGACGTCGGGGTCGAGGTGCCGCAGGAGGTTCGCGAAGTCAGTTCCTTGCAGGTCTTTGGTCTTGCCCTCGACCCGCGCGGCCTGCATGGCGAAGCGGTATGCCACCACCGATTCGACTTCGGGCCGGGCTCGTAGGGCCTCGGTGAGATCGGGGGAGAAGCCCGCGGTGGGATCCGTTGCGCTTTCGGGGCGCACGAAGTAGTCGGCTTCGACGGAGTTGTCGAGGAGCCCGATGAACGTCTCCTTGATCGACGCACCGACTACGGCGACCATGCTGATCAGCGCCACGCCGATCATGAGCGCGGCCGCTGTGGACGATGTGCGCCGGGGGTTGCGAGCGGCGTTGTCGCGGGCCAGCTGGCCGGCGACGCCGCGGAAGCGGGCGATCGGCCACCCGAGTGTCCGGGCCACCGGGATCGCGAACACCGGGCTCAAGAGGTTGATGCCCACGAACATCGTGAGCGCACCGATCGACAGCGTGGCGAGCAAGGGCGCGGTGTCGAGGTCGCCGAAGAGACCCAGGGCAAGGAGCGCGATGCCCACGACCGTGACGACGCTGCCCACGATGATGCGGCGGCGCAGGCCCGTGCCTTGCAGCTGGAAGTCGTCGCGAAGCGCGGCGATCGGTGGGATCTGACGCACCTTCAACGCCGGGAGGAGCGCCGAGATCATCGTGACGCCGACCCCGACGAGCGTGGCCGCAACAGCGGTGCGAGGCAGGATCTCCAACGGTCCGTCGGGCAGGGCGAAGCCCAGCGCGCTGAACACGCCTTTGAGGCCCAACGCGAGCGCGACGCCGGTGAACAGACCGATGATCGTGGCGACGAGCCCCACGGCGAACGCCTCGCCGATCACCGAGACGGTGACCTGACGCCCGGTGGCGCCGAGCGCCCGCAAAAGCGCGAGCTCTCGGATGCGCTGGCCGATGATGATGCGGAACGTGTTGTTGATGAGGAACGCCGACACCACCACCGTGATGAGCGCGAACGCGAGCAGGATGTTGCCGAAGATCGTCGCGATCTCGTCGAAGTCGGCTTGGGCCTCGTCGATCTTGACCTCGCGGCTCACGACCTCGGTGCCGGCGGGAAGCTCGTCCGCGATGCGGGCCTGCACCTCGGTGGCATCCGCGCCGTCGGCGACTGCGACGGCGATCTCGCTGAACTTGCCCTCGAGGTTGAAGAACTTCTGGGCGGTGGGCGTGTCGAACGCGACGAGCACGGCACCGGTGGTGTCGTTGTCGAGGCTGTTGAACGCGAACGTGCCCACGAGCTGGACCTGCTTGTTCCCGGCGGGCAAGACGACCAGGTAGGTGCGTCCGACGACGAAGCCGTCGTCCTTGGCTGCGGTGATGTCGAGGTTGAACTCGCCTTCCCCAACCGGTGGACGGCCGTCGACCTGGATGAGCTGGCTCAGCTCGGGACTGTCGATCGCGTTGACGCCGATGATCGGTGGCCCCATGCGCGAAACCGGATCACCGTTGGCCTTGATCGGAGCGATGCCCGAGAAGACGTTCAGGGTGCCTTCGACCGCTTGTACGCCCTCGATGTTCTTGACGAGCTCGACGTTGGCTTGGTCGATCGGCGGGCGGAGCACGCTTTCACCGAACTCCTGGGAGGTGCGCACCGTGAGGTCGGTCTTGCCCTCGATGTTGATGGCGAGCTCGTCGAACGTGGTGCGCAGGCTGTCGCTGATGACGAAGCTGCTGACGACGAAGGACACGCCGATGACGATGGCGAAGACCATGAGGACGAGACGGAGCTTGCGGGCGAGCAGGCTCTTGATGGCGAGTTTGAACATGGGTGCTGTTCCTCAGTCGCCGAAGCGCTTGAGTCGGTCGAGCACCGCGTCAGCGGTGGGGTCCTGCATCTCGTCGACGATCTGGCCGTCGGCGAGGAACACCACACGATCCGCGTAGGACGCCGCGACGGGGTCGTGGGTGACCATGACGATGGTCTGGCCCAGCTCGCGCACGGCGTGTTGCATGAACGACAGGATCTCGGCGCCGGTGCGGGAGTCGACGTTGCCCGTGGGCTCGTCGCCGAACACGATGTCGGGCCGGCTCGCCAAGGCACGGGCCACGGCCACGCGCTGTTGCTGACCACCCGAGAGCTCGTTGGGGCGATGCGTCAGCCGGTCGTTCAACCCGACGGTTCGCACGACCTCGTCGACCCATGCGTCGTCGGCATCACGCTTGGCGAGCGCCATGGGCAGCCTGATGTTCTCGAGCGCGTTGAGCGTGGGCACCAGGTTGAAGGCCTGGAAGATGAACCCGACCTTGTCGCGGCGCAGCAACGTGAGCGCCTTCTCGGGTAGGGGCGACAGCGCGATGTCGCCGATGAAGACCTCGCCCGACGTGAGCGAGTCGAGCCCGGCGAGGCAGTGCATGAGGGTGGACTTGCCCGAACCGGACGGGCCCATGATGGCTGCGAAACGGCCGTGCTCGAAGCCGACCGTGACGTTGTCGAGGGCCCTGACCTCGGTGTCGCCTCCGCCGTAGATCTTGGTCGCACCGACGGCGCGCGCCGCAAGGCGGGTGTCGGTGGAGGAAGGCGGTGGGGGAATGCTGGTCACGGTTTGCTCCAGGGAGGAAGACAGGGGGAACACCATAGGAAGTGCGCCACGGCACCAACAACGAATTTGCCGCAGGCGCCGAGTTGTCACGTCCGACTCTGTTCTTTCACAGACGTAGCGGGGCGGTCATCCTCATCGAGGATGACCGCGACTCGTCCCTTCGGTTGACCGCCGGCCGGCCCAAGGGGCAGTGATCAGCGGATCAGGCCGTTCGGCCGCGGCAAGCCCGCGGCCTCGCATCCTTCGAAGTACTGCTCGAGGGTGCGCTTCCAGTTCGACACGTAGATGAGCTCACCGTTCTCGTCGAGGTACTCGACGTCGCCGTAGACGATCGACAGCACTTCGGTCGGCCCGTCGTTGTCGGCGGGCACGGTGAGCGTGTGCACGGACCCGACCGGCTCGTAGAGGTAGGAACCGGCGCGGTTGACGTACTCGTGCTCGCGGTAGACCCAGGACCCCGACATCGTCCACATCTGCACGGGGCCGCGGTGGCGATGCGTGCCCACCGCGAGACCCGGGGCCATGAGCCCGTGGGTCACCGACATCTCGCTCACCGGGTCGACCTGCAGCAGCCGCATCGATGCGTCGACGGTGGGGTTCTGCACCCAGGGGATCTCGCCGAGGCCGATGTGCACTGCCGGCGGAGCATCGATGCTCATGGTGTCTCCCGAAGACGAGGTCACGCCCGAATGACGACTCCGCGCACAGTAGCGGGGGTGGCGCAGCGTGACGTCGCACCATCCCGAGGTCGAGGTCCCGCCGGCCAGCGGATCGGCGGCAACCGTCAGTGGTTCTCGCCCGGCACGACGAGGCCGGCCTCGTAGGCGAGCACCACGGCCTGCACCCGATCGCGCAGTCCGAGCTTCATGAAGACCCGTCCGACGTGGGTCTTCACCGTGGTCTCGCCGAGGTACAGCTCGCGGGCGATCTCGGCGTTCGACCGGCCCCTCGCGATGTGGCGCAGCACCTCGCGCTCGCGTTCGGTGAGATCGGACAGCCCGGGCGGCATCGTCGTGGCGGACGCGGGGCCAGGTCGGCGCACGTAGTCCTCGATGAGTCGCTTGGTCACCGACGGTGCGAGCAGCGCATCGCCTCGTGCGACCGAACGGATCGCCTCGACGAGCGTGTCGGGCGGCGTGTCCTTCAGGAGGAACCCGCTCGCACCGTTGCGGAGCGCGGCGAAGACGTACTCGTCGAGATCGAACGTCGTGAGCATCAGCACCCGCGGCTGGTGACCGAGCTCGAGTTGCTGGATGCGGGCCGCGGCCTCGACCCCGTCGAGGTTGGGCATGCGGATGTCCATCAGGACCACGTCGGGTGCGGTGGCGAGCACCGCGGCGATGGCCTCGAGGCCGTCACCCGCCTCGCCCACCACGACGAGATCGTCCTCGGCGTCGAGGATCATGCGGAACCCGGCGCGTACGAGCACTTGATCATCGACCACGAGCACGCGGATCGTCATGCGTAGGCCCCGGGTACGGTCACCATGTCGTCATAGGGCAAGGTGGCCGCGACCGTCCAGCCGCCGCCGGCACGGGGGCCGGAGCGCAACGTGCCACCGCACACGGCGACCCGCTCGCGCATCCCGAGCAGACCGTTGCCCCCTCCGGGCGGGTGCGGCATGGCGAGCGTCATGGCGCCCCGGCCGTCGTCGTCGACGCGCACCGAAAGGGCCTGCGTGCCGTACTCGATGTGCACGGTCGCGCTCGCGTGCGGTCCGGCGTGCTTGCGCACGTTGGTGAGCGCCTCCTGGACGATGCGGTACGCCGAAACGTCGACCGCCGGTGCGAGATCGCGGCGCGTACCAATGGTGCGCACCTCGACCGGCAGGTTCGGTTCGAGCGTGGCCAGCTCGCCGATCCGCGACACGCTCGGCTGGGGCGCCAGATCGGGCGAATCGTCGGCCCGCAGCACCCCGAGGATTCGCCGCATCTCGACCAGGCTCGAACGACCGGTCTCCTCGATCACCCGCAGTGCTTCGATCGCGGCATCGGGGTTCTTCGCGACCGCCCGGCGCGCTCCCGACGCCTGCACGACCATGACGGTCATGGAATGCGCGACGACGTCGTGCAACTCGCGAGCGATCGCCGCGCGCTCGCGGGTGCGCACCTCGCGCTCCTCGAGCGCCCGCTCGTGTTCGAGGCGCACTGCCCGGTCCTCGAGGTCGCTGACGCGCTCGCGGCGGCGCCGCATGTTGTCGCCGAGTATCCAGGCGGTGCCGTAGATGAGGTTCGTGGCCACGATGTCCTCGGGGCCGGCGTTCGGTGAGTCCACGACCAACCCGACGATGATCCAGCCGGACAGCACGACCGCGTACGCAACGCCCCAGCGCCAGCTCACACGCGGCTGGGCGTAGGCCGCGACGGCGTAGGCGCCGATGAGCAGACCGAGACCTTCGCCGTGCTCGACGTAGGGAACGGCCTGCGCGGTGAGCACCGCCACGGTCATCACGAGGATCGCGCTGATCGGGTTTCGTCGGCGGAACGTGATGGGCAGTATCGCGAAGGCGAGGAGTGTGACCTGGCCGGCGTCAGGGGGCCGGAACCCGTCGGGCGGCGCGCTGTCCCACTGCATGGCCATGCCGGCCAGGGCCGAAGCGTAGATCCCGACC
>JBKJKR010000186.1:0-9467 GCA_046597135.1 Acidimicrobiales bacterium
GTGGATACGACGTCGGCACCACCCCGTGAGCCTGACGATCCGATGTGGCGCGGGGACCGCGGGTGATCAGCGGGGGATCGACGCCTGCTCGGTGAGGTTGCGGCCGCGCCACAGCACGGCGGCGCCCACGAACAGCAGCGGTGTCACGAGCAGGAACGCGTTGGCGAGGTTCCCTTTCACCTCGCCGTCGACCGCGAAGTCGAATCGGTCGGCCAGGAAACCGATCAACAGCGGCGACATCGCGCTCGACATCGCGGTGAAGAACCCGGTCACCGAGAACGCCATGCCGCGCAAGGGCGCGGGCACGATGCCCGCCGTCATGGCGTTCAACGCGGGGAAGCCCGCGACGATGAACGCAGTGCCCACGAACGACATCACGATCCGCACGGGCAACGGCACGTCGAGGAACACGATCAGCAAGGCGACGCCGCCGATCGACTGGGTCATCGCGGTGAGCCGCATGGCTGCGCTGGTGTGCCGGGCGGCCAATCGGCCGAGGAGCGAACCGCCGACGAGCGTCCCGGCGATCGCGCCGAGGAGGATGAGCCCGCCGACGATCCCGGCGGCCTGATCCTCCGACAGCGAGGTGTGGCGGTCGTAGAACGATGGAGCCCAGAACCCGATGCCGGCGAGCGCCCCCGACGCAATTGCGGTGCCGGTCATCAGTGCGCGCAGCGCGGGAACGGCAAGCACGGCGCGGACGTCGTCGCGGGCCCGTCGGGCATCCCCGACCGGTGCAACGGCTTCATCGCTCTCGCCGCGCGCCGGCTGAGGGAGGCGCCAGCAGAAGATGGCGAGGAACGAACCGGGTACGCCGACGAGGACGAACGCCCAGCGCCACGAGGTGAGCGCGGCGACCAGTCCGCCGATGGCCGTGCCGATGGCCGTGCCGAAGAGTGGCGCAGCACGCTGCCATGCGTAGGCCCGCCCGCGTGACTTCGCGGGGTAGTAGTCCGCGATCAGCGATTGCGAGGCCGGGTTGTCGACCGTCTCGCCAACCCCGAGCAGTGCACGCACCGCGAGGAACTGCGCGAACCCGGTCACCGTGGCCGTCACCATCGAGAGCGCGCCCCACGAGGCGAGGACCACGGCGATGGTCTTCGTGCGGGCCGCTCGGTCGGCGAGGTAGCCGGCCGGTACCACCACCAGGAAGCTGGCGAGCACGAACGCGGTGCCGAGCATGCCGGCCTGAAAGTCGCTGAAGCCGAGATCGTCCTGCACGTCGGATAGCACGCCGGGCAAGATGCCGCGATCCACCGCGTCGACGAACGCCACGAGCGACAGGATGACGAGCGGCCGACGCCCGTAGGTTCCCCAACGCTCCGCGCTCACCGGCCGAAGTATGGCAGGTCGACGGTCGCGGTCGCGGAGGTCGCGACTACTGGTGAAGGTGCATGCGTCCGCCCTGCGGGCCGAACACCGCGATCAACTCGACCGCCTCACCGACCACACCGAACCAGTGCGGGGTCCACGTGCTGAACTCGACCGCTTCACCCGGTTGGATGGTCAGGTCTTGCTCGCCGAGGAGGAGGCGCATGCGTCCGTCGAGCACGTACATCCAGTCATGACCCTCGTGCACCGGCAGCGGCGATGGTGGCTTGCAGTACCATCTCGCCACGCGACCGAGCGGTCGGTCAGGCATGGGGCGCCGGGGGGCACATGGTCGAGTACGACGACGTCATCGTTGGTGGTGGTTCTGCGGGCATCGCGCTCGCGACGCGCCTCACCGAGGACAGCAGCCGGCGGGTGTTGCTCATCGAAGCGGGCCCCGACCCTCACGGCGTGGTCGACGATGATCGATTGGGCGACCAGATGCGGTTCTCGTCATCGCTCACGCATTGGGGCATCGACGCGACGTTCGTGCCGGGCGCGGCGCTGAACTATCCGCAGGGACGCCGCACGGGTGGTGGTTCGGCGGTGAACGGCGCGTTCGCCGTGCGTGGGATCCGAGACGACTACGACCGCTGGGCCGCAATCGCCGGCGATGAGTGGGCGTGGCCGCACATGCTCGGTCACCGCGCCATGGACGGCGAGCCGGTGCCGGGCACCTACGCCGCCGAGGACGAGCTGTTCGGCCTCGGCCGCGCCATGGCGGCCGGTGGCCGCGCGGTGTTCGAGCTCGCACCCATGGGCGCGGGCGGCGAGGACATCATCGCGCCGAAGAAGGAGCTCGACTGGATGGTCCGGCTCGCCGAGACCATCGGCATGCCGGTCAGCTACACGCTGTTGCAGGTGGACGCCGCGCCCGACCTGTGGCGCGAGCAGATGCAGATCTCGCTCGACGCGACCCATCGTGGCGCACCGGTCTACCCCCAGGTGGCCGGTCGCCCCTTCGGCATGATGCTGGGGTTGCAGACCCATCACGCCTTCGCCAAACGACCCACCTACCGCGCGCTCGCCGATTCGCTCCCGTTCGCCGAGCTCGTGGCCGAGCTGCGCAAGCCGGCGGTGAAGGCGCAGATCCTCGGCGAGACCGATCTGGCGCCCCGACCCGGTGTGCTCTTCGACAGCATGAACCTCATGGTGCAGTACTCGACGCACAAGCTCTACGAGATCGGTGATCCACCGGACTACGAGCCCACGCCCGACCGCGCCATCGCGGCCATGGCCCTGGCGCAAGGCCGCGAGCCGCTCGACGTGCTCTACGACGCGTTCCTCCAGCGCGACGGCACCAACCTGTTGATGCTCCCGGTGTTCAACTACAGCGAGTCGAACCTCGACGCGGTGCGCGAGATGCTGCTGCATCCGGCCGGTGTCTCGGGGCTCGGTGACGGCGGTGCGCACTGCGGCATGATCTGCGACGCGTCGATCCCCACGTTCCTCCTCACGCACTGGGTGCGCGATCGCAGCCGGGGTGCCCGCCTGCCGCTCGAGTGGGTGGTGCGCAAGCAGACCAAGGATGCGGCGGCGCTCTATGGCCTGAACGATCGTGGCGTGCTCGAGGTGGGCAAGAAGGCCGATGTCAACATCATCGATCTCGACGCGCTGACCCTCGAGTCGGCGTACGTCGCGTACGACCTCCCCGCAGGTGGGCGGCGGGTCATGCAGAAGGCGCGCGGCTACGTCGCCACCATCGTCAGCGGCACGGTCATCCGGCGCAACGGTGTCGACACCGGCGAGCGCCCGGGGCAGGTCTTGCGCGGCGCGCGCTGACGCCTGCTAGGAACCGGGGCATGCGATACGCCGTCGGTCTCCACGCGCACCATCCGGTCGATCCCGAGTTCTTCTCGGGGCCGTTCCTCGCGAAGCTGGGCCGCGCCGCCGAGGACGCGAATTTCGACGCGGTGTTCTTCACCGAGCACCCCATGCCGAGTGACGACTGGCTGCAGAGCGGCGGTCACGACGCACTCGACCCGTTCGTGGCCCTTGCGTTCATCGCGGCGTCCACCACCACGTTGCGGCTGTTCACCAACCTCACGGTGCTGCCGTACCGGAACCCGTTCCTGCTCGCGAAGAGCGTCGCCACGCTCGACCTGGCCAGCGGGGGCCGCACGATCCTCGGCGCCGGGGTCGGCTACCTCGAAGCGGAGTACGCCGCGCTCGGCGTGCCCTTCGAGGAGCGCAACGACCGCTTCGACGAGTCCCTCGAACTGCTGCGCGCCGCGTGGACCGGCCGCACGGTCACCGCGGAGTCGCTTCGGCTGCGGGCCGTGGGCAACACCGCGTGGCCGGCGCCGGTGCAGGACCCGTTGCCGATCTGGCTCGGGGGCAACGCCAAGATCACGCTGCGCCGCGTCGCTGCGCACGCGCAAGGTTGGATGCCGCTCATCAACCCGCGCTCGCTCGGGGCCCGTCGTCGGTCTCGCCACCTCGAGAACCTCGACGATCTGCGCGGGTACCTCGACGAGTTGGCCGCCGAATGCGAGCGCATCGGCCGCACCGACCCGATCGACATCATCTACCTCACGTTGGCCGGCGGGTCACCGTTGTCCGACACGTTCGACGCGTCGGCGCACCTCGCGGGCATCGCGGAGAACGCGGCGCTCGGCGTGAACTGGAACATCGTCACCATCGGTGGTGGGTCGCCCTCCGAGGTACTCGAGGCGCTGGCGCGCTACGGCGAAACGGTCATCGACGCGTCGTGATCGGAGGCGTCGTGACCGGAGGCGTCGTGGTAGGAAGTCGCGCATGAAGTTCTCCTTGGGTGTTC
Organism: Acidimicrobiales bacterium; assembly: GCA_046597135.1. Lineage (GTDB taxonomy): Bacteria > Actinomycetota > Acidimicrobiia > Acidimicrobiales > WLNW01 > WLNW01. Next base: position 4,151 of record JBKJKR010000186.1, read on the forward strand.
CCCTCATGCATCACGGCGAAGAGACGGGTTTCCTCGGGGGTGAAGACCTCGCGGAACTGGCGCAGGCGGCCGAACGCGCCGGGTTCGATTCGTTCTACGTGACCGAGCACCCGATCCCGGGCAACAAGTGGTTGTCCTACGGTGGGCACCACGCGCCCGACCCGTTCGTCACGCTGGCCTGGGTCGCCGCGGTCACCACCACGCTGCGCATCCTCACCAACCTCACGGTGCTGCCGTACCGCAACCCGTTCCTCCTGGCCAAGACCGTCGCGACGCTCGACCGGCTCTCGAACGGTCGACTGATCCTCGGCGTCGGCACCGGGTATTTGAAGCCCGAGTACTTTGCCATGGGTGTCGATTTCGAGGAGCGCAACGAGCTGTTCGACGAGTCGATCGAGGTCATGCGGGCCACGTGGACCGGCGAAGCCGTCAACTACGAAGGCCGCCACTTCAACGCACGCGACGTGTCTGCGCTGCCGCGGCCGGCGCAGGAGACCGTGCCCATCTGGATCGGCGGCAACTCCAAGCTGTCGCGTCGCCGGGTCGCCCAGAAGGCCCAGGGCTGGATGCCCATGCCCAACCCGGCCGCCAACGCGAAGTCCACGCGCTCGCCCGTGGTCGAGACCCTCGACGACCTCGCGGCGCTCATGCCGTATCTGAACGAGCACCTGGCCGAGGCGGGTCGCACCGACCCGATCGACATCATGTTCATGTGCTTCGACGGCGGCGCCCCCGAGGACAAGGCCTTCAACGTTCAGCAGCACCTCGACGCGCTCCACGCCCAGGAAGCCATCGGCGTGAACTTCTCCGCGCTCAACGGCGCCGAGGGTTCCAAGGAACAGGCACTCGAAGCGGTGGCCCGCTACGGCGAAGAGGTCATCGCGACCTTCAGGTAGCGACGCTCTCGGTGCCGGTGAACGCCAGGACGTCGGGCGCGCACACGTAGCGCAACGGATGCAGGTCGAGCTCGCCGCGGCACACGGTCGCGGCCACCGGGTGCGTCAGGCGAACCGAGGGGTGCAGCCCGAACACGTCGCCGTCGAGCGCGGGCGAGCGCAACGTGACGCGCTCGGCCCGCCGCACCGCGAGGTCGGTGTCGATCTGCACGAGCCGCAGCCCGCGCGGGGTGCGCGCGAGCGACACGGTGGTGGGGTAGGAGACGTCGTCCTCGCCGAGCGGGACGGGGTCGACGGCATGCACGACGAACGCCGTGCGGTCGCCGACCATGACCTCGACCGAGACGTCGTGGTAGTTCGCGTCGATCCGTACCGTGCCGACCTGCACCGGCAGGCCCCAACGGACGCGGAGGGCCTCGGCCGCCTCCGCGTTGTCGACCACGCAGCCCTGCGTCATGCCCCGAGGCCGGAGCCCGCTCCGGCACCCCACGCGGCCTTGCGCGATGGCGAAGGCTCCCCAGGGGCTCTCGGGGCACTGCCACGCCTGGAGCACCGCCGTCGGCGGGTTGGTGGGGTGCAGACCCGGCGGCAACGACGCCTGACGGCCTTGGACGCCGATCTCGAACACGGCCTGGAACACCAGGACGTCGCGGAAGTTGCAGCCGCCGGAGTCGAACGAGGTCATGGTCGCCGCGTGATGGAGGAAGTCGTCGGGCGACGTGGTGCCGCTCAGCATCAGCGGGCCACCGGGTTGTCGCGGCGGCGCTCGTCCACGAAGTGCGGCATGACCTCGCGGGCGAACAGTCGCATCGAGGCGAGCACCTGATCCTGGGGCACCACCTCGAGCCCGTTCAGCAGGAAGTTGATGCCGGTGAGCCCGAGCGACTCCCAGCGCTTGAGGGCGGCCACGATGATGTCGGGGTCACCGACGCAGATGCCCTCGGGGATGCCGTACGCGTCGCCGGGGCCGCCCGTCCGCGCCCGATCGGGCTTGGGGGCGAGGTTGCCGAGTGATTGGTACGCCCGCGTCGGGTAGGCCTCGCGGGTCCACAAGAGGTGCGAGTTGGCCAGGCCGAACGTGCCGACCATGCCCATGCCGACCTTCGCCGCGATGGCCGGGTCCTCGTGGCAGTAGAGGAAGTTCAGCGTGGTGACCTCCTTGGTCACCACCGAGCTCACCGGGTTGCACGACTCGATGCGGTGGAAGTACTCCTTGGTGCGCCGTTCCTGCTCGGCGTAGCCGGCCGCGGCGACCCCCAGGCACCCGAGCCCCCGGTCGGCCGCATCGAGCTCGGTGCCGGGCGAGGTGACGGTGACCCACAGCGGGGGATGCGGCTTCTGCACGGGTTTGGGCAGCACGTTGCGCTCGGGCATCGAGAACGAATGACCCTGATGGGTCGCGTGCCCGTCGGCCCACAACTTGGGCAGCACGTGGACGAACTCGTCCCAGGTCTTCTTGGTCTCGTCGGGGTCGACGTTGAAGCCGCCGAGCTCGGTCCAGGTGGAGCTGCGCGCGGTGCCCACCTCGAGGCGGCCCCTCGAGATGATGTCGAGCGTGGCGCACCGTTCGGCCACGCGTATCGGGTGGTTCATCTCGGGCACGCACACCACGGCACCGTGGCCGATGCGGATGCGTTCGGTCTGCGCGGCGACGGCCGCGAGCACCACCTCGGGCGCCGAGCAGTGCGAATACTCCTCGAGGAAGTGGTGCTCGACGGCCCACACCCAATCGAACCCGAGCTCGTCGGCCAGGCGGGCCTGTTCGAGCGCGTTGTGGAACACCGCGCTCTCGACCTCGGAGGTGAACGGACGCGGTGTCGACATTTCGAAGAAGATGCCGAACTTCACGGCCTTCTTCTAGCATCTGCGCGTGCCCCACCCTGTAGATCGCGTCGACGCGTTCGAGATGCACATCGCCGATCAGGTGCTCGACGACCTGCGGACCCGGCTCGGACGCACCCGATGGCCCTCGGCCGGGCTCGGTGAGCCGTGGGAGCAGGGCACCGATCTGGGCGTGCTCACCGAGCTGTGCCGGTACTGGCGCGACGACTTCGACTGGCGCACCGTCGAGCACCGCCTCAACGCCTGGCCCCAGGTCCGCACCGAGGTCGACGGGCAGCCGATCCACGCGTTCCACGTGCGCAGCCCCGAGCCCGACGCGTTCCCCCTCGTGCTGCTGCACGGTTGGCCCAGCATGAACATCGAGTTCGCGAAGCTGCTCGGGCCGCTCACCGACCCCGTCGCCCACGGTGGGCGCGCCGAGGACGCCTTCCACCTCGTGTGCCCGTCCCTGCCGGGCTTCGGTTGGAGCGGTCCGACCCGACGGCCGGGTTGGACACCGCATCGCATCGCCGGCGCCGTGGTCGAGCTGATGGCCCGGCTCGGCTACGAGCGCTTCGGGGCGCACGGCGGCGATTGGGGCTCGATGGTCGCCTCACAGCTCGGGCTGCACTTTCCCGATTGCGTGACCGCCATCCACCTCAACATGGTCATCGCCGCGCCACCCCGCGACGTCGCGGATCCGCTCGCCGGGCTGACGGAGGTCGAGAAGGCCCGGGTGGCCGACATGCGCGCCCGGGGCCGCAGCGAGATGGGCTACCAGCAGATCCAGTCGACCAAGCCGGCTTCCGTGTCGGCCGGGCTCAACGACTCACCCGCCGGGCTCGCGGCGTGGATCGTCGAGAAGTACCGCGCGTGGGGGGACTGCCACGGCGACGTCTCGTCGCGGTTCACCGCCGACGAGCTCTGCGCGCTGCTCACCGTGTACTGGGCCACCGAGACGATCAACGCGGCGAACCGCATCTACGCCGAGACGCGCCGCGCCGGACCCGGTGCCTCGTTGCCGCTGTCGCGGGTGCCTGCGCCCATGGGTTACAGCCGGTTCCCGGCCGACGGTTTCGCGCCCCCGCGAGCCTGGGTGGAGCGGCTCTACGACGTGCGCTCGTGGGTCGAGCACGACGAGGGCGGGCACTTCCCCGCGCTCGAAGTCCCCGAACTGCTCATCGACGATCTGCGCGGGTTTTTCGCGGCGTTCCGCTGAGCACTCGGCGCGGTCGTTCGCCCGCTCTGAGCCGGTCGACCCTTTCTGGCTCCGCCTCTTTCCGCGGTCGTTCGCAACGCGTACCGTGACCGCCGTGGATGAACTCTTCGCAAACCTGGACGATGCGGCGCGCTTGGCTCTCGATGTGGCACTCGGGACCGCCGCAGCCCTCGGGGACAGCCAATGTGGCACCGAGTACCTGTTGTTCGGGATCTTCGCGACCGCCCGGGGGGAGATGGCCGAAGTCGGTGAGCTGTTCGTCCTCGACGAGCTGCGCATCGAACGGGCCATCCAGAAGCTGCGCGACGGCAACTTCAACGGCGCGGAGTACGACGGTGATCCGCCGTTGTCGCGCCGGGCCCGCACCGCGTCGCGGACGAAGCGCTTCGACGGAACCGGTCCGACCGGTGTGTTCGAGATGCTGTCGGGCGTGCTCGAGGACGACACGTCCGGTGCGTGCTCGGCGTTGCGTGAGCTCGGCGTGCGGCCCGAAGAGGTCCGCCGGCTCGCGGCCTACGGCACGCGCCACTTGTCGAAGGACGAGGCAGCGCTGCTGCTCGAGATGCTCGACCGTCGGTCCGCCGGCCGCCACCGTCCATGGTGGGGCCCCATGCCCGACAGCCGGATCGTGCCGTTGCGCGCCGGCCGGTGGGAGATCCTCGAGGTCGGGCGCAGTGCGTCGGCCGTGGCGCACATCGACGGCCTCGCGGTCACGAGCGACGGTTTCGGTCTGTCGCTACGCGTGGAGTCCCTGCGCCCGTGGGTGCTGCCGCCCGCCTTCGAACCACCCGAGATCCTCGTGCCCGGCGGCTCGCCGCTGCACCGGGTGGGGCCCGAGATGTTCCGCATCGAGCTCACCTTCGCCGACGGCGAACGGGTCACCAACCGGGTCCCCGTCGCCCGCTGGCGCGACGAGCAGCCACCGACCCCGGTGCTCGTGCCTCTGTCGAGCCGCACCGAGCTCACGAGGAACAACGACCGACGCCGCACCGAGCACCGCGTGATCACCACGCAGTGGTGGGTGTGGCCGCTCCCGGCCCCGGGCACCGTCGAGGTGCGGGTCGATTGGCCGGCCGAGGTGCTCAGCGGCATCGCGGCCTTCGACGCCCGCCCGCTGCTCGAAACCGCATCCACGCTCAGATAGCGGCCCGTTCGGCCGATGACGAAGGCAGCGACGACGCATCACCTCGAGGAGACGCGAAGATGGCCGCCATCACCTTCACCCGCAGCAACGGCGAAAGCGAGCCCGTGGGCACCCCCGAAAACGTCCCGGCGTACCGCGTGTGCGGCGTCCGCGTCGACGCGCATCAGGTGCCTTCGGCGGCCGCCGCGCTGATCGACTCTCGGCGCACGAAGACGCCCCTCGCCGTGCACCTGGTCA
>JBKJKR010000091.1:0-6890 GCA_046597135.1 Acidimicrobiales bacterium
CCGAACGCGTTCGGCATCACGATCGCCTCGATCGTGTCAGGCCGGCTCATCGCCAAGCATCGCATCTACAAGCCGTTCCCCATCATCGGCGTGGCCATCCTCGGGGTGGGCGCGGTGCTGCTCGGCACCATGAACGAGAACACCGGCAAGTGGGACGTGTGCTTCCGGCTGGCCGTGGCCGGGCTCGGCATGGGCCAGATCGGCCCCTCGCTCACGATCATCGTGCAGAACGCGGTCGACTACAAAGACCTCGGTGTGGCCACCGCCGGGCTCAGCTTCATCCGCACGCTGGGCGGGGTCTTCGGGAGCGCGGTGATCGGCGCCGTGTTCCAGAACCGGCTCAACGTCCTGATCCCGCGCTACGTCGGCGCCGAGGCCATGGCCACGTTGCCCGACCCTGCCTCGCTCCAAGGCAAACCGTCGGCCATCCATGCGCTGCCCGAGCCCATACAGGGCCAAGTGATCCGAGCGTTCGCCGACTCCATCACCATCTCGGTGCGCTGTGCCATCCCGGTGCTGGTGGTCGCGCTGGTCGTTTTCGCGATGATCCCGAAGATCCCGCTGCGCGACAGCTTCGACTCGTCGCACGCGGCGGCCACCGAATAGCCACCGCCGAGGCGCTCAGGTGTGGGCGTCGCTCACCGCGGAGAGCAACGCGAGGATCGCCGCGTTGAACGGCGTGGGCACACCCAGCTCGGCCCCGGCTCGCACCACCGCGCCCGTGAGCGCGTCGTGTTCCATGCTGCGCTTGGCCAAGCGGTCATAGAGCATCGACGAACCCATCTCGGGCTTCGTGGCGGTCATGCCGAGCACCATGGCTTCGGCATCGGCCGGATCGAGCGCCGCACCCGCGGCAGCACCCACCCGCAAGCACTCCGCCGCCAACTCGGTGGCCAGCCGTTGGATGTCGGGACGGTGCATCACTGCGAGCCGCTGCAACGTGAGCGCGGTCATGGGCGACGCAGTCACGTTCGAGACGAGCTTGCGCCACTTCGCGGTGGTGAAGTCGTCGGTGACGACAACGTTCGCATCGGTACCTGCGAAGAGTGCCGCGAGCTCGGCGGCGAGCGCGCCGGCCGGCACTTCGAGGTTCGAGAACCCGTGGTGCACGATGCGCCCCGGTGCCACAGCCTCGGCACCGCACAGCACGATCGCCGGCAGCACAGGCGTGTCGCCCACGTAGGGCCGCACCCGCGCCTCGTGCTCGACACCGTTCTGCATGACCACCACCCCGCGCGTGGCCGGCCCGCACGACACGCGCAGCCACTCGCCCGCAGCATCGGTCTGGTGCGCCTTCGTAGCGAGCAGGACCCAGTCGCCTTCGACACCGCGGGCCGGATCGGTACGGGCCGCAACGGCGAGCTCGCGCACGGTGCCGTCGAGTTGGATGACCTGCAGCGCGTCGAACGGCGAGCGCGAGCACAGCACGAGCTCGTGGCCGTTGCGGGCCGCCTCGACCGCGAAGTACCCGCCAATCGAGCCTGGCCCGATGACGACGATGCGCGCCATCGCCTACAGCGTGCCGTAGGGGAACTTCGCGTCGACCGCACCGTCGACGAGGATGGTGCGCCCCGACACGAACGACGACAGGTCGGACGTGAAGTACAGCACCGCACCGGCGATGTCGTCGGGCCGGCCCATGCGACCGAGCGGCACGACGGCGATGTTGCGCTCGCGTTGGTCGTCGGTGAACGCGGCCTCCATGCGCGGGGTGAGGATGACCCCCGGCGCGACGGCGTTGGCGCGCACCCCGAGCGGACCGAGCTCGACCGCGATCGACTGGACCCACGCCATGAGGCCGGCCTTGGCCGCGCCGTACGCCGCGTGCATGGGCGCACCGCTGAACCCGCTGGCCGACGCGATGAACACCATGGTGCCGCCACCGCTCTTCACCATGCGCCGCCCGAACTCCTGCGAGAGCAGAAACGCATGACGAAGGTTCATGTCGTGGGACCAGTCCCAGTTGTCGTCGTCCATCTCGAGCAGGCTCGCCCAGCGCGCCATGCCCACGATGTCGACGAGGCCGTCGATGGTGCCCAGCTCCTGCTCGGCGAACGCCGCCAGCTCGGCCGCCTTCTCGCGCGTGGTGACGTCGCCCGACCACGGCACACCGATGCCGATCTCGTCGGCGATGTCCTTGGCCCTCGCTTCGTCGATGTCGACGCAGATGATCTTGCGCGCACCCATCTGCGTGAACGCGTGGCAGGTCTGGCGGCCCATGCCCTGGCCCGCACCGACGACCACGTAGCTCCGGTCGTCGAGCCGCAGCTTGCCTGCGTAGTCGGGTACTGCGGAGTTGTCTGCTGCGACCATGGTTCCCCCGTGCGATCTCGGTGCTTCCGGCAGGGCAACCTAGCAGGCGACATACTCTGGCCTCATGGGGCAGACGACGCAGACAACGCCAGCGACGACGCAGACCACCGGACTCGTGATCGTGTGCAGCAAGTGCAACAAGCCGGCCGAGGAGGCGGCGTGGTCGACCTGGTACGACGACCAGCATCTTCCTGATCTCTTCGCTCGTGCGGGGGTCGACGCACCAAAGGTGGCCATCCGGTTCGAGCAGTCGCGAAAGCCCGAACCCGGCATGCCCGGCATGGGCTTCTCGCACGTCACCATCTACGAGCTCACCGGACCCGACCCGTTGCGCAAGGCCGCCCGCCTCGTCGAGATCGACGCCGAGCTGCGGGCCGAGGGGCGCATCCTCAAGACCCACTCGGTGATCGATGCGCAGACCTTCACCGTGCACGGGCCGTACGCCCACAAACCCGAGCCGTCGCCCGCGCTGCGCGGCCACATCCTGGCGTGGGTGTTCCCGAACGACCCGTCGCGCGAGACCGAGTGGACCACCTGGTACGACGACGAACACGTGCCCGACATGATGGACTCGGGCGCGTTCGCCGCCGCCACGCGATGGGAACGTTCGCCCCGCGTGCCCTACGGCCCGAACTTCATCACCCTCTACGACGTGGCGCATCCCACCGTCGACATCGCGGTGCAGCGCTCCGCGGCGGTGATGCCCGGCATCATCGCCGCGGGACGCAAGCACGAGACCCACACGGGTGCGCTCACCCTCACGCTCGTCCCGACCGGCCGCTACGGCGGCACCGGCTACCGCGGCTAGCGAACCACGTTCTCGCGCATGTAGTCGCTGCGGTACTTGGGGTCGGTGTCGAAGCGCGGGATGACCTTCTCGCCGAACAGCCGCATCGACTCGACCGCGGTGGCGAAGGGCATCGTGGTGGTCATGGGACTCACCACCAACTGGTCGGCACCTGCGTCGGCGTACTGCTTGGCCACACCCGCGCAGTCATCGGGGTCGCCGACCGCGATGATGCCCATGTCGACCTGTTCCTTCAGCTCGGCCAAGGTGGGCTCGGGCATCACCGCGGGCCAGTCGGGAACGCCTTCGGGCTTGGGGAAGCTGTCGAGCCAGCGGTAGCAGAGGCTCTGGTAGTAGCGCATGCCGATGTGCGTGTTGAGCTCGAACGCCTCGTCGCGATCCTCGAGGCACGTGAGGTGGGTCACGCACATCACGTTGTCGTTCACGAAGTCGCCGACCGGGTCGGTGCACTTCGAGACCGCTTCCTTGTAGACGTCGATCAGCTTCTTCAGCTCGCTCGGTGCACCGATGGTGAAGCAGAGGACACCCAGCCCGAGGCGGCCCGCCTTCTCGAACGTGGCCGGGTTGCCGCACGCCACCCACAACGGCGGGTGGGGCTTGGTGACGACACGCGGCAGGATCTCGCGCGGTGGCACCGAGAACGAGTTGCCCTTGTACTCGTAGATGTCGTCGCCCCACATGCGCGGCAGCTGCCGGATCGATTCCTCCCACAGGTCGCGCGTGTCGTCGACGTGCGGGATGCCGAAGCCGTACACCTCGGTGCTGCTCGATCCGCGGCCGGTGCCCAGCTCGAAGCGTCCGTTCGACAAGTTGTCGAGCATTGCGACACGTTCGGCGGTGCGCACCGGGTGGTTCACCGGCGCCGTGATGTTGAAGATGGCCGAGGCGATGCGAATGCGTTGCGTGCGCGCCGCGACGAACGAGAGGAAGACCTCGGGTGTCGGCATGTGCGAGTACTCGCGCAGGAAGTGGTGCTCGGAGGCCCAGACGTACTTGAAGCCGAACTGCTCGCACATGACCGACAGTTCCAGGTTCTCGAGCAGCCGCTGCTGCTCGTACCCCGGGATGGTCGCCTGCTCCTCGGCCGGCACGAACATCTGCGCGAAATAGCCGAACTCCATGATTCCCCCTGTTCCTCGCCTCGGCCCCCGCCGAGTCGTGACCGACACAGCGTACGCGACCGCGGCGGCGCGCTCAGGCGGCTCGGCGGGTGAGCCCGAGGGGGTTGGCTCGCATCACCTTGTCGATGGTGGTGGCCGGCATGCCGGCCAGCTCGTCGAGGTACGACGCCGGTTCGGCCAGCCCTTCGGCGTGCGGGAAGTCGCTGCCGAAGAGGATCTGGTCCTCGCCGAGGAGCTCGATGTAGTGGCCCGGGTTCTCCTCGTGGAAGGGCGACACGAACACGTTGCGGCGCAGCGTGTCGACGGGATGTTCCGCGAACGCATGGCCGTAGGTCGTGGCGACCTTCGTGAGCTTCTTCGCCAGCGAATCAACCCACGCTGCGCCGTTCTCGATCGAGGCGACGCGGACGGTCGGGAAGCGGGCGAACAACCCGTGGCAGATGAGCGCGGCGATCGTGTCGAAGGTGGGGCGGTCGCCGGTCAACAGGCGGAACGGCGTGAACTGGAAGGCGCGGAAACTGCCGAACGGCTCCCACGCGTCGGTCTGTGCGGTGTAGCCGCTGTCGCCGGTGTGGAACGCCACCACCAGCCCCGCTTCGTTCACCCGCGCCCAGAACGGGTCGAACATCGGGTCGGCCGGGGAGCGCGTGCCGGCAACGGTGGGCACGGGCGCGGCGCGCATGCAGATGACGCGGGCGTCGTGCTCGATCACCCATTCGAGCTCGGCAACTGCCGCGTCGACATCGCTCAGCGAAAGGTATGGGGCGGCGAAGATCCGCTCGCGATACGCGAAACCCCAGTCGTCGTTCAGCCATCGGTTGAAGCACGAGAACGCGTGCTGCAACGCGTCGATGTCGTGCGCCAACGACTGCTCGATGCCCACCCCGAGCGTCGGAAACAGCAGCGCTCCTTCGAGCCCCTGCGTGTCCATGAGCGCGAGGCGCCTGTCGCGATCGCGGTACTCGGGGCGGACGCTCAGCGACTCGAGCGCGCCGAAGGCGTCACGGATGTCGGTCACCGGCGCCGTTCCCCGGTAGAAGCCGTCGAGACACCCCGGTCGGGCGATCGGATCGAAGGTCGGATTCGCGATGAATCGGTTCACCGTGCCGGCGACGAGCAACCGGCGCTTGCCGTTCAGCTCGACCCACTGCATGCACCGGTTCGCCATGTCGCGCGACTGGTAGCGGGTGAACGCATCCTCGGCTTCGTAGTAGTGGTTGTCGGCGTCGTAGAACCCTGACGTGGCCATACGCAAACGCTAGTCACGCGTGACGCGCCGGGTCGGCGAGCGCGCCCTCGGCTGTGCAAACGTGGCGGACATGACGCCGCGCCCCTTTCGCATCGACGTCGAGCAGTCCGTGCTCGACGACCTCCGCCATCGACTCGACAACACGATCTGGCCCCAGACCATCCCGGGCAGCGGCTGGGACTACGGCACCGACGTCGAATGGTTGCGCGAGCTGTGCGACTACTGGCGCACCACGTACGACTGGCGCGTTCACGAGGCCGCGCTGAACCAGTTCCCCCAGTACGTGGTCGACATCGACGGCGTCAGCGTGCACTGCATCCACGCGCGCAGCGCCGAGCCCGACGCAACGCCCCTGGTGCTCACCCACGGTTGGCCGAGCAGCTTCTTCGAGATGACCAAGATCATCGGCCCGCTCACCGATCCGGTGGCGTACGGCGGCGACGCACGCGACGCGTTCCATGTGGTCGTGCCGTCCTTGCCCGGCTACGGCTTCTCGTCGCCACCTGTCGAGCGAGGGTGGAACGCGGCGCGCGTCGCGAGGGCCTGGGTCGGGCTCATGGCGTCGTTCGGCTACGACCGGTTCGCGTCGCACGGCGGCGACTGGGGCAGCGCGGTCACCACCGCGCTGGGTGCCGGCCACCCCGATCGCCTCATCGGCATCCACTTCGCGATGCTCGCGCCGCCCATCGACGAGGCTGCGCTCACCCCCGAGCAACGTGCGTGGTGGGACAACCTCAAGATCTACCGAGACGCCGAGTGGGGCTACGTGCACCTGCAGCGCACCAAGCCGATGACCGCGGCGATCGGGCTGACCGACTCCCCCGCCGGGCTCGCGTCGTGGATCCTCGAGAAGTGGTGGCGCTGGACCGATTGCGCCGACGAGTACGGCGTGCGCGACCCGTACCGCCGCTTCACCCGTGACGAGCTGCTCACCATGGTCACCATCTACTGGGTCACCCGCACGATCGGCTCGTCGCTGCGCATGTATCACGAGACCTTCAACCAGGGCTCGGCGATCATGCAGCCCCCGCGCATCGAGGTGCCCACGGGCGTCGCGGTGTTCAACGAACCGAACCGCCCGCCACGCGAGCTCGTCGAGCCGTACTACAACATCCAGCGGTTCACGACGATCGACGACGGCGGCCACTTCCCCGCCATGGAGAACCCCGACGATCTCATCGCCGAGCTCCGCGCCTTCTTCCGCCCACTCCGCTGACCCCGGCCGCGTCACGCCGCTTTTGGGTCCCCAAACGCGCGCCCCCACGCGCGAAGCACGACCCAGAACGCGAAGGGAGCGAACCGCGACGCTTCTGGGCCGCCAAACGCGCGCCCCCACGCGCGAAGCACGACCCAGAACGCGAAGGGAGCGAACCGCGACGCTTCTGGGCCGCCAAACGCG
>JBKJKR010000137.1:0-5611 GCA_046597135.1 Acidimicrobiales bacterium
CACCCCTTTGTCGCGGCGCTCGACGCGCTGGCATCGCCGCCTTCGCGGACCGCGATCACCGTGGCCGAGATCCGCTTCGGTGTCGCTGTGCTGGACAAGGGAGCTCGGCGGCGGCGACGCATCGCGATGTGGGGCATCTTCCTGCCTTCCGCCTGTAACTTTTGCTGGTACTCGGATGCAAGTGCGGGGTAGTGGTCGTGGCTACGCCGAACCGAATGAAGGGGAGCGATGAACGACGCCCGCTTGACCGACGAGGGCCCGAACCCATTCGGCGACGTCGCGCTCAGGGCGTACGCCATCTACGGGCCGCCCGAACACCCACACGGCACGGTGCACGCCACGAAGGCCGACGCCGACGCGGACGAGCACGACCACTGAGTCCACACATCATCTGAGCAGGGCAGAAAGCCTCTAGGTCGGTCGTTCAGCACGTTGACACGATCGACCTGGGAGATCTTCAGAGCTCGGACCACGGAACAAGAGAGGAGAACCACATGTACATCGGTGGAGGCGCAGTCGTACTCATCCTGATCATCGTCGTCATTGTCCTGTTGCTGCGACGTTAGGTCGACGCCTCGCTCCGGCCAGCTGACGGGCAATCAGCTGCCCGACGTCGTGGTGCCCGCACGTTCGATGACCACGGTCTTCATGGCGCCGGCCACCGAGGGCTGGCACCGCATCCTCGCCTGACATCGACCGCGCTCACCCTCAGGCGATGTAGCCGCCCCGTGCGTACCAGACCGAGAAGAAGCACAGGAGCCCGAACGAAACGCCGAGCCATGCGGCACGGGCGCGGGGCCGCGCGGCGAGGACCTCCCCCAGCACGGCGAAGGCCGGGAATGCACCGAGGGCGTAGCGTCCGAGGCCCTGGAAGTCCTTGCTGCTGAGAATCGGAATGGCCAACAGCGCCAAGGTGTAGAGCCCGTAGCCCCAACCGAACCGCTTCACGATCAGGGGCACCAGCGCGACGAGCAGCACGGCGAGCACGCCGTGCAGCGTGATCACCGCGAAGTACTCCATGTCGCCACCGGGCAAGTGAGCGAACCGTTTGAACCAGGCCGCCTTCAGCCACACCGACGGCCCGGGTCGCTGGTCCCAACCCGGCGCTGCCTCGGCCGTCGCGAACGCCATGGGGTCGCCGAACGCGTGCGAGAGGTACAAGGCGTACGCGGCAAGACCGGCCCCCGACAACAGGATCGACACATCGGTGCGCCGGAACCGTCGGGTCCACTCGCCGAGTTGCGCGCCGAGCACACCGCGCTGTTCGATGACGCGGGCGGTGAGGCCGACCACGACGGCGATGCCGACCGGTCGGGTACCCGTTGCGAGCGCACCGAAGAAGGCGGCCGCCGGGATGCGATCCTCTTCGACGCAGGTGAACGCCGCGAGCACCAAGAAGACGAACAGGGCGTCGGCGTACACCGCACCGTAGAGGTACAAGGCGTAGGGCCACACGGCCAGGACGGCCACTGCGGTGCGCGCCGGGCCGGCCGCCATGCGGGTCGAGACCCAACGCCAGAACAGCACGATCGACCCGAACCCGGATGCGAACGTGACCGCGACGCCCCATGCCGCCGGGTCGCCGCCGATGGCCCACGAAAGCGCGCGCATGAGCAGCGGATACAGGGGGAAGAACGCGACCGAGGACTGCGCGGCATCACCCCGGAAGAAGTAGCCGTCCTCGGCGATCGAGCGGTACCAACGCGCGTCGTATCGGGCCCATCCCGACAGCCACCCGGGACCGGTGAACTCGGCCTCGGCAAGATCGTTGATGGTGCCACCCCGGAACACCCGTTGATCGGCCAACTCGGACAACGCCAGCCCCACCAAGGCATAGACCACGGCGGCGACCGCCAGGTAGATCCACACCGGATGGGCCCGGAGAACCCCGAACCGCGCGACAGACCGTCCGATCTCGAAACGCTGCATGACTCAACGGCCCCCGCGCGGGCGACCAGCACCGGGCCCGCCTGAAAGTATAGGTAAGTACATCATGTCATCAGAAATACAGCGGCCGCTATGGGTTGGCCGGAGACGCCCACCACCTCACCGGTGCACGCCGATGCCGATTCATCGCCGGTGTCGGCGGAAGAATGCGAGGGACGGCTCGGCGGGTCGCACGGCCGGAACGTGGCAGTCGTCCCCGGCCGTGCGACTCCCCGCCGCGGAGCGGGCTACCAGTAGTGGCGTCGACCGCCCACGGCGCGGCCGGTCGAGCCCAGCAGCATCAGCACCACGCCGACGATCAGCACGATGACGCCCAAGGTCCACAAGATCGGCACGGAGAGCAGGAGGCCGAGGAGGAGGAGTACGAGGCCGACGACGATCATGAAGGATTCCTTTGTTCAACCGCGTCGAAGCGAAACCACGCCTCGCGCCGACGGCGGACTTGGAACGACCCCCCACGGGTGCGGGGGGTCGTTGGGCATCGTTGGACCCGACACTCAGGAACGCCCCCTGCCGCGTCGGGCGACGCGTATTCCACCATTTCCCGATGTGCGCCGGCGCCAAACGTGTCGCCGGGTCGCGACCTCGGAATGGCAAAGAAGCGGTAAAGAAGGTTCGACCTCGGCCCGACCTGGGTATGGACGGGCGTGCGCAGCCAGCGCACCTACCTACGGGGGGCCAACGTGTATCGAGCAAGTGGTATCGGCATCAGCATCGTGATGATCGCCGCCGGAGCAGTCCTCGCGTGGGCGGTCACCGCCGAAGCCTCAGGTGTCGACTTGAACACCGTCGGATTGATCCTCTTCTTCGTCGGCATCGCCGGCCTCGTCATCTCGCTCCTGGTGTCGATGACGCCGTCACGGGTGAGGGACACCACCGTGGTCGACCGCTCACTCGCGGAACGTCCGGTCGTCGAGCGCGAACGCGTCGAGTACTAGGAGGTATGGCATGTACATCGGCGGCGGTGCAGTCGTTCTCATCCTGCTCATCATCCTGATCGTCCTGATCCTGCGCTGAGATCGCGCGGGACCTACTCCCCCACAACGTCGGCGGCCCTCACTTCGGTGGGGGCCGCGGCGCGTCAGGCCCTCCTGCGGAACGGGTGGACCAGATGACGGAGATAGCCGTCGGGTGGCACCGGCTCGGACGTACCGAAGCGCTGGGCGCGTCGGCCCACGGGCAGGTGCGCCGTGCCGAACAGCTTGTCGACGACGGGGAGGCCGAAGTTCTTGTCGACCGCCTCGGGTTCGCTCGAGTGGTGCCAGTGATGCCACTAGGGGGTGGGCAACACCCAGCGGATGACCGGGAACTGCAAGCGCACGTTCGCGTGTTGGAACAACGCCATCAACGTCACCGACCACTGCGGCGCTTGCGAACACACCCGCGCCGTAGCCGAGCAACAGCAGCGGCACGATCGTGAAGGCACGCGTGAAGGCCGAGTCGAGCGGATGCAGGCGCCCGGATGCGACCCAGTCCAGGCCGTGGCGAAATGCCCGGAGCGGGTGCGGTACCGGCCGGCGCGATCTCGGTGTTCGCGACGATCATGGGTTGATCGTGGACCGGAGTTGTGAGGATTTCATGAGGGCGGGACGGTCAGTGCCCAGGCGTTCGCGCCGTCGCCCGCGATGCGGGTGTGGCGAAGCGCCCGCGGCTCGTCCATGGGCCACGGCCGGCCCCGGTGCAGGACGCACCGGTTGTCCCACACTGCGACGTCGCCCGGCGCCCACTGGTGCGTGAAGATGCGCGGCGGCTGACAGGCGAACGCGTTGAGCCGGTCGACGAGCGTCTCGGACGCTGGTTCGTCGAGACCGCTCACCGCATGCGCATGGCGGCCCAGGTACAGCGCGCGCCGTCCGGTGACCGGATGCACCAGCACGAGGGGATGGCGGACCGCGTGCATGCTGGCCTTGTCGGCATCGGTCCAGAAATCAGCGCCCGCACCCATGCGGCGCTGCGAATAGACGATCGAATGCGCCGCGTCGCGTCCTTCGACGAGGGCACGGTCGGCGGCATCGAGCGCGTCGTATGCAGCGCGCATGTCGGCCCACTCGGTCTGGCCGCCCGACGACGAGACCACGCGCGCCGAGAGCAAGGACACCTTGGCGCCGACCTCATGATACGAGCTGTCGGTGTGCCATTGCTGGTTGCCGGCGAGCACTGCGGCGAGCGGCCCGCCGGGATCGGCGAGCAGCCCGTCGGCCTGCACGTTCGAGATCGGCCACACCGTGGCCTCGCCCAAGTTCCCCATGCCGCGCTCGAACCGGCCGAACCGACGCCCGAACGCCGACTGTGCGTCATCGTCGAGAAACTGCCCGGGGAACACCAGCACTGCGTGCTCGTGGAACGCACACTCGATCGCGCACCAGGTCGCGTCGTCGAGCGACCCCAGATCGACGTCGTGGACGACGGCGCCGAGCGTGGCCGCCGACGGGGTGACCACCATGCCAAGAGCCCCCATGCGCATCGCCCTCCTGCCGACCTGAGGTTAGCGAGAACGCGGCCGGGGGGCCGGCCCGATCAGCTGGCGGGGCCGGCCTCTTCGGGATCGTGCGGGTTGTCGATCCAGTCGTCTTCGTCGATGTGCTCCCACGGCTGACGCTCGGGCTTGCCGAGGCTCCACTTGCGACGGATGGAGCCGCCACAGACCTTGCACTTCGTCAGAGGCTTGGCTTTGGCCATGAAGGATTATCTCGATTCTTTCAAGGGGCTCACGCGCGGCCGGTCCCGTCGGTCGGCCCACGTGCTGCGGTATCTATCACGAACTTGTGGAGAAACTGCTACTCGCGCAGCTCGGGCGGGAGGCCGAACAACGCGAACAGTTCGGGGCCGAGAAAGTGGTGGAGGCCGGAGATCCGTCCGTCGTGCGTCTCCATGACGACCAATGCGAACGGCTTGCGCAGCCCCGGTTCGGCGATCTTGTAGGTGGCGAAGGCCAGGCCGCCGTTGGCCGCGGTGGCCAACACCCGCGAACCCCGACAACCGGCGCCTTGGCCGAGCAACCACCGGCTGACCTCGACCGGACCCTGCAGCCACAGCGCGAACGGTGGCATGGAGAAGGTGGCGTCGTCGTGCAGGAGCTCGACGAGCGAGTCGACGTCGTAACGCTCGAACGCCTCGATGTACTGATCGAGCAGTGCCTGCTGGTCGGGGTCGATGGGACGCGGCGAGGCGTGCAGATCGGTCGAGGCGAGGGTGGTGCGGGCGCGTTGGAGCGCGCTGTTGACCGAGACGACCGTGGTGTCGAGCAACGCGGCGACCTCGGACGCCGGCCACCGCAGCACCTCGCGCAGGATGAGCACCGCTCGCTGGCGCGGCGGCAGGTGCTGCAACGCGGCCACGAACGCGAGGCGCACCGAGTCGCGCGCCACGGCGATGTCGGCCGGGTCGGCTTGGTCGTCGAGCACCATGCCGTTGGGGACGGGTTGCACCCACGTGGTCTCGGCCAGCGGCGCGCCGAGGTTGGCGTGCGCGGACGACGAAGGGCCGAGGTCCATGGGACGGGCCCGGCGCTGGGGTCCGCGCAGCATGTCGAGGCACACGTTGGTGGCGATGCGGTAAAGCCACGAACGGATGCTGGAGCGGCCTTCGAAGTCGTCGATGGCCCGCCAGGCACGAACGAGCGTCTCCTGTACGGCGTCCTCGGCCTCGAAACCCGAGCCGAGCA
>JBKJKR010000276.1:0-9149 GCA_046597135.1 Acidimicrobiales bacterium
CGGCTGCGCCGACGCGTACGCGAAACGAGGGCTCGGGTCGGTCGACAGCAACGTGACCACCAACTTGGTGATCGCGCCGCCGTTCGCGCTGACCAGGCCCAGGCTCCCCGGGTCGGCGCGCAGCGCTGCGACCATGGCCGCGAACCCGTGCATCGAGTAGCCGCACCACGGACCGCCGTTGAACCGCATGCCGCCGGTGAGCGACAGCGGACCATTCGGATCGAGCCCGAGCTCGCGTGCTTGGACCTGCATGGCCGACGGGAAGCACGAGTAGAGATCGATGTGCGACGCCTCGTTGCACGCCCGGCCGGCGAGCGCCGCGACCGACGAACCGACCTCGCGGGCGAGGACGGAGTCGTGGTGCTCGAGGCGCTCCGAGATCGGCGGTGCCTCACCGCTGGCGGCGGCCAGGGGGAAGACCCACCGGTCGCGGGCGATGCCCAGAGCGGCGGCGCGTTCGACCGACATCACGATCAACGCGGCGGCCATGTCGACCTGTTCGTTCGACACCATGAGCTTGGTGTACGGCGCGCCGACGTACCGGTTCCGCTCGGTGGCGGTGGCGATCTCCGCGGCGGTGTGCACGCTGCGGTCCCATGCGTACGGGTTCGCCTGTGCGGCGACGCTCCACCGCTCGGCGAACCGACCCAGGTGGCTCTGGTGCTCGGCCGGTGTGTGGCCGAGCACCGTGCGCAAGGCCTGTTCGAACAGCGGGTACTCCTGGATGGGTCGAACGATGCCGAGCGCCTTCTCGATCGGGTGCACGAACTCGATGAACGAGCCGTGTTCCGTCGGCGGCGAGGTGTCAGGCGCCTGTCGGGTGAACTCGACCGGAGCCCCGGCCCGCTGGGCCATGGTGCGTGAGTACCACGCCTCGCCGGCCACGAGCATCACCGCGTCGTGGCGGCCCGCTTCGATCTGCTGACACGCGAGCGCGAGCGCCGCGCCGGGGGTCTCGCCTCCGCCTTGGACGAGCACGTGCTCGCGGGCCTCGATCCCGGCGAGCTGACTCACCAGCAGGGGAGCGTTGCGGTAGTCGAGTGCCGACAACGATCGCACCAGACGCACCGAATCGATGCTCGTGGCGATGCCGGGGCAACCCGCGTCGGCCAGCGCGGCCCGGGCCGCGGCGGCGAGCAGCGCGGCCGGCTCGAGCGATGGCGCGCCGGCGTCGACGCGCTGGGTGTGCTGGCCCACAGCCACGAGAACGGGACGGCGGGGATCGAGCATTGTCATGGGTCTAGTCTCGCCGGTCATGAGCGCATTGCCGAAAATCATCAGCGTCGACGACCACGTGATCGAGCCCCCGCACCTTTGGCAGAGCCGCCTGCCGAAGAAGTTCCTCGACCGCGGCCCGCGCATCGAGCTGTTGCCGCACGGCGAGATCACGATGGTCGACGGCAAGTACGTCGAGCGTCCCGGCACCGAAGGCCCCCTCGCCGCGTGGTGGCACTACGAGGACCACTACGCCTCGTTGAAGCGCTTCGTCGCCGCCGTGGGCTATGCGCCCGAGGACGTCGACATGGTGCCCATCACCTACGACGACATGCGGCCCGGTTGCTGGCAACCCGACGCCCGCATCGCCGACATGGAGATGAACGGCGTCGAAGCATCGCTGTGCTTCCCGAACTACCCGCGGTTCTGTGGCCAGCTGTTCAGCGAGGGCACCGATCGCGACCTCGGTCTCGCGTGCATCCAGGCCTACAACGACTGGATGGTCGAGGAGTGGTGCGGTGACAGCAACGGTCGGTTGATCCCGTTGTGCATCGTGCCGTTGTGGGACCCGCACCTCGCGGCCGCCGAGATCCGGCGCAACGCCGCGCGCGGCGTGCGTGCCGTGGCGTTCAGCGAGCTCCCGGCATGGCTCGGCTGGCCGTCGATCCACTCCGGCCACTGGGACCCCTTCTTCGAAGCCTGCGACGAGACGGCCACCGTGGTGTGCATGCACATCGGTTCGGGCACCAAGACCGTCCAGACCTCGGCCGACGCACCACAAGCCGTGGGCTCCGTGATGATCTTCACGAACTCCGCCGCATCGATGCTCGACTTCCTCACCTCGCACGTCATGGTCACGTTCCCCAACCTCAAGCTGCTCTACGCCGAGTGCCAGATCGGCTGGATCCCCTACGTGCTCGAGCGCATCGACGACGTGTGGCGCACGCACCTGTGGTCGCACAAGGAAGCCCACCCCGAACTGCCGTCGGTGTACTACAAGGACCGCGTCTTCTCGTGCTTCTTCAAGGACAGCGTGGGGGTGCAGATGCTCGATCGCATCGGCGTCGACCAGGTCCTGTTCGAGACCGACTACCCGCACCAGGACGGCACCTGGCCCCACTCCCAACAGGTGGCCACCGAGCTCCTGCACGGGCTCGACCCGATCAGTGTCGAGAAGATCCTGCGCGGCAACGCGAAGAAGCTCTTCGGCCTCTCGCTCTGATGCAGGTCGCCATCGTCCTGTTCCCCACCGTCCCCGCGAGGGGCCGGCGGGCTGAGGCCGGCCACGCCGATCAGCGCAGGAACGCGTCGAGTGCGGCGACCGACTCGGGCTCGTCGAGCAGTGGGCAGTGCCCGCGATCGGCGACGGTCACCGCGACCAGGTCGGGCTTTCGGCGCTGCATCTCGACGACCGTCTCGGCCGCGAACAGGTCGGAGCGCTCGCCGCGCAACACCAGGGTCCTCATCGACGCCAGCGCGTCGAACAACGGCCACGTGGTAGCGATGCTCGCGGGGTCGACCGCGGCCATGCCTTCGACGATGCGGGGGTCGTGATCGGGACGGATGTCGCCGGGGGCGAACTCGCGGTACTGCTCGTGCAACAGACGCGACCACGTGGCGTCGGGTACGAGCGCTGCACCGTCGCCGGCCAACGAACGCACCTGAGCAAGCGCGTCCGACCATGTGGCGTTGGCGGGCAGCTTGCCGGCGTACGACTGGATGCGGGCGAACCCCGCCGGCTCGAGCTTCGGCCCGACGTCGTTGAGGATCACCCCTGCCACGCGCGCCGGGTGCACGGCGGCAGTGAGCATCGCGATCGAACCGCCGAGCGAGGTGCCGAGCAGCACCGCATCGTCGATGCCCAGCGCGTCGAGCACGCTGATGACGTCGGCCATGTACGTCTCGGGCGTGTACGTGGTGGCCGTGGTGTCGCAGTCGGATCGGCCGCGGCCCCGGAAGTCGAGCCGTGCGACGAACCGCGCGTCGCCGTATCGGTCGGCGATGGAAGTGAAGTCGCGGCTGTTGCGGGTGAGGCCCGGCAGGCACACGAGCGGGGGAGTGCTCCCGCGTGCCCCGTCGGTGCGTACGAAGATGCCCAGACCATCGTGGGCCCGTACCGTCAGCTCACCGCGCATGGTCGTCATTCTCCAGTGGGCCACGACGCATGTGCGCCGAGTCCTTCGAGTGCGAGACCGTAGGCCAGGTTGTCGAGCAGCGCACGACGGATGGGTTGCACCACCGCATCGCGTGTGTAGCGCAGCGTGGTGGTCGGCTGGCGTGCCAGCTTGGCCGCCAGCTCGTGCGCTCGGGCCAGCAACGTGTCAGGGGCGAGCACCTCGCTCACCACGCCGAGTGCGAGCGCCTGTTGGGCGTCGAGACGTTGACCGGTCAACAAGAAGTACCGGCCCCGGTTGGGCCCGAGCAGCATCGGCCAGATGACGTGCACGCCGTCACCGGGCACGGTGCCGAAGCGGAAGTGCGGTGCGTCCGAGAAGTAGGTGTTGTCGGAACAGAGCACGATGTCGGACAGCACCGCCAGCTCGGCGTGCACGGTCGCCGGGCCGTTGACCGCGCCGATCACCGGCACCTCGATCTCGAGCAGACGCTGCAACAGGCGGCGGCCGTGGTTGTAGATGGTGTTCCACTTGTCGGGCGTCATCGCGCCAACCCATGAAGCGTCGAGATCGGCGATGAAACGGTCGCCGGTACCGGTGATGATGACGACGCGATTGTCGGGGTCGGCGCCGATGTCGCCGAACAGGTACCCCAGTTCGGTGTGCGGGCCGGCGCCCCACACGAGCGGACCCCCGTCGGAGTGGAGCCGCACCTCGAGCACACCGTGCTTATCGCGTTGCAGGCGCGCGTGCGCGTACCGCTCGGCGTAGTCCTCGAAGCGGGGTGGCAGGCCCGGCACGGTTCAGAGCTCGCGATCGACGCGCAGGCGCGTGAGGCGGTTCAGGCTGATGCACCAGGCGCCGTCCTCGCGCACGTACTCCTCGTGGTAGTGCCCGTAGCCGTGCATCGACGTGATCGGGCCACCCTCGAGCCACCAGAGCTTGTCTTCCATGGCGAAGATGGCCCGCGCCGTGGTGGGCGAGGTGATCTCAACCTCGGCCATGTGGCCATGGTGCACCGTGGTGACGCCCACGAGCACACCGGTGATGAAATCCGCGATGGCATCGCGCCCGTGCACCGGTTCGTCCATCTCGGCGTCGGTGTGGTCGAGCACCGCGTCGCGGGCGAAGACCGACGCGAGGCCGTCACGGTCCTTCGTGTCGATGAACCGGAAGTATCGGGCCTTCGTCTGCTTGATCTCCTCGATCGCGAGAAGTCGTTCGAGCGTGTCCACTTCGTCCCCCCATGGGTCATGCGAGCGCCAGTCCCGGCGCGAAACTAGAGGATGAACGCGCAACGGGGGCAGGACCCGAAGATCCTGCCCCCGACGATCGCGTCGCTAGGCGAAGAAGATCAGCTCGTCTTGGCGTCGAGCAGCGTGAAGCACTTGAACGGCACGGTCGAGACGAACTTGCCGCCCTCGACCTTGACGAGCCCGGAGCAGGGCACCGCCTCCTCGTGGTTGTCCGGGTACTTCACTGCGCCAAGACCGCCCTCGACCGGCGTCGACGTGAAGCCGGCCTGGACGACCTTGCGGAAGTTGTCCGGGGTGATGTCGCCCTTGGCCGCGACTGCGACGAGCATCTGGCGGAGCAACTCGGTCGACCAGTAGCCGATCGACGCGCCCTGCGTGGCGAACGGCAGCTTCGAGCCGCTGGCCACGAGGTCGGCGGTGATCTGCTTGATGGCTGCCGTGTTGTCCTCGTTGGCTGGCAACTGGGTCTCGGAGTAGCCACCCTCGAGCGCCGCCGCGGTGTCCTTCTGGGCTTCGAGGAAGCCCGGGATGTAGGTGGTGTAGTCGTACACGATACCGGTGTAGCCGGCCGCCTTGAGCGCACCCTTCATCTTGATGCCCGAGACGAAGTCGGTCGAGATCATGACCGCGTCCGGCTTCTTGTCCTTCACCAGGTTGACGTACTGGGTGTAGTCGCCCGCACCCTGCACCGGCACCCGAGCCTTGCCGAGCACCTGCGCCTTGGTGAACAACGCGTTGTACTGCAGGTCACCGAAGGTGCCGGCGTCGTCGTCGGAGCTGAAGGTCACCAGGGTGACCTTGTCGGCGTCCTTCTTGACGACGGTGGCGATGGGGGCGATCAACGAGCCGTTGGTCTTCTTCGAGAGTCCCAGCGCGAACGCCGAGAGGCAACCGTTGAAGCCGTAGCCCCACGAGTCGTTCGCACCCTTCTTCGAGTTGCAGAAGCCCGGCATGAAGCCCCACCCGAAGAAGGGGACCTTCTTCGAGGCGAGGTAGTCCGTGGTGGCCGGCAGGAGCACTGCGCTGGTCGCGATGATCGCGAACACCTTGTCCTGCTCGACGAGGCTCTGCGCGAGCGACAGGTTCTTGGCCGGGTCGCTGCCGTCGTCCTTGAGACCGACGAACTCGAGCTTGCGCCCGCCGATGCACGTCTTGTTGGACTTCTCGACGATCGCCTTGATGCCCTCCTCCATGCCGGCGAAGTTCTGCGCCTGCGCCAGCCCACCGATCTTGAGCGTCGGTGCACCGGCGGTGCAGGTGCCCGTCGCCGCGGTGCTGGTGCCCGAGCCGGTCGCCGAACCCGTGCTGGCCGCGGTTCCGGTCGAGCCGGTGCTTGCGGTCGTCGTATCGCCATCGTCGCCGCACGCGGCCGCTATGAGGCCGAGTGCGAGTAGTCCGGCGACGAATTTCGTCGCCCTGTTCCTTTTCATGTATTGCCCTCCGTGGATTCACGCACATCGTGCGTTGGTTGGATCATTGCGACGTCAGGCCTCGACATGGCCCAGGTACACCTGGGCCAGGAGGTCATCGTCAACGGCGCTCTTGGGGCCGCTCCAGGTGATGCGCCCGAGCGACAGGAACGAAACGGTGTCCGCGATCTCGAGGACACCCTTGGCCTTTTCCTCGACGAGTACGAGTGCCACGCCCCGTTGGCGCAACTCGACGAACACCTGGAGGATCTGCTCGACGATGAGCGGCGCCAGACCGAGCGACGGCTCGTCGGCGATGAGCACATCGGGGGGCTTCACGAGCAGCGGCGCCAGCGTGAGCATCTGCTGCTCACCACCCGACAGGCTGCCGGCGACGAGGTTGCGGCGTTCGCCGAGAATGGGGAACCGGCTGTAGGCGTCGTCGCGGTCAGCGGCCTCGGGCAGCCACATCTGCAGGTTCTCGCGCACCGTGAGCGCAGGAAACACGCCGCGCGCTTCGGGGGCGAGCACGACACCGGTTCGGGCCCGCTGGTGGGCCCGCTGTGCCGTGACGTCGACACCGCGATGCACGATGGTGCCCGCTGTCGCGGGGACCAGACCGGCGATGGTCTGACAGAGCGTGGACTTGCCGGCGCCGTTCGGGCCGAGGATGGCAGTGATCTGGCCGGGGATGACCGGCATCGAGATGCCGTGCAGCACCTCGACCAGACCGTAGCCACTGCGGATGTCGGTGAGCTCGAGCGCGGCGGGGACGACCGGCGCGGCCGACGGGTCGGCGGGCGACGACACGGCGACGGACCGCGGCGCGACCGCGCTCGGCGTAACCGTGCTCGGCGCATCGGGCACGGTGAGCGACGCCGCCGTGGATGCGACGACGTCGGCACCAGTGCGCTTGGCCCGGCGCTTGTCGCGGCGGGCGCGGTTCTGCATCGCGGTGATGGCCAGGATGCCGTCGGGCTCGCGGGCAAGTTGCACGGCGCCCAGGCCGAAGAGGGCGTTGCCGACATAGGTGGCCGTGCTCGAACCGAGGCCGTTCCAGTGCAGGAACGACGGGGTGAACGCCCAGTGGAAGCCGCGGCTCCAGATGGTGGTCGCACAGGCCGTGGAGAGCCCGGCGAGGATCGCGCCTTGGGGCTTGCGGATGCCGAAGAGCACCACCGCGGCGAGCCAGGCCAGACCGGTCTGGGTGACGTAGGTGCCGTCGGTGATGCGGCCGTTGTTGGTGGCCACGAGCACGCCACCGAAGCCGGCGACCGCGGCTGACAGGGCGAAGATCCCGAGTTTGGTCTGGGGGATCGAAAGCCCTGAGGTGGCAGCGGCGGGCTCGCTGTTGCGCACCGCGATGATGGCGCGACCACTGGCCGATCGCTGCAGGTTGTGGATGAGCCAGGTGAGCAGGGCGATGACCACGGCGAGGAACACGATCATCGACGTGCGGTCGACGAGGTTGATGCCGAACAGCTCGGGCCGTGCGATGCGCCAGCCGCTCTGGCCCTGGCGCAGCCAGTCCCACTTGAACAACAGCACGTCGCCCAGGAACCCGAGGGCCAGCGTGGCCAGGGCAAGCGGCAGCCCGCCGAGGCGCAGCGCGGGCAGCGACACGACGATGCCGAGCGCCATGGCGACGAGCGTGCCGAGGATGAGCGCCGGGAACCACGGCCAGCCGTGTTCGACCATGACCTTGCCGGCGGTGAACGAGGCCACCATGACGAACGCGGCCTGCGACAGGGACACCATGCCGCCGCGGCCGGTGACGATCACGAAGGACAAGAACACGACCGCCAGCGACAGACCGGTGGCGAAGTTGCCGAGCCACGCTTCGTTGTTGCGCAGGAACACGAACGTCCACACGAAGAACAGCACCACGGCGATGACCCACGGCAGGTTCTTGCGCCACGTGGGCAGGTCGTCGGTCCAGTCGATGGGTGGAGGCTGTGCGGACACGCTGCCCCCGCGACGACCCCGGTCGCGGGCCAGGAAGAGCAGCCCCGCGAGCAACAGCACGAAGGGCACCGAGTTGTTGAACCCGTTGATGTCCTCGGCGAAGGTGGCATAGCGCCGCACGAGGTTCTCGGCGACACCGATGGCCAGGCCACCGACGAACGCCAACGGGATCGACCGCAGTCCTCCGAGCACCACCGCCGCCGCGGCGATGAACATCACGAGGTTGAACGTGCCTTCTTGCAACGTGCCGATGATGGGCGCGCCCACGACCCCGGCCAGGCCGGCGAGCACCGTGCCGATGACCCACGCGTAGGCCGAGGTGCTGCCGTCGTTGACACCCCGCATCGCGGCGAGCTCGGGTTTGTCGACCACGGCGCGCATGTGCAGGCCGAGTGGGGTGTGGCGCAACAGCACCCACAGCGCCACGGCCACGATCGCGGCGGTGATGAACACCACCACCTGGTTGCTGTTGACCACCACGTCGAACCACAGGCTCGAGTTCGAGGCCGGCGAGCGGAAGATGCCGGCCGGCAACGTGACCTGCTTGGCGTCGGGGATGCCCCAACCGAACGTGCTGATGCCACCTTCGACGATGTAGCGCGCGATGGCCGGGAGCGCGACGAGCAGACCGACCGTGGCCATGATCTTCGCGGCGTCGGTGGACTTCGCCAACGGCCGGAACACTGCGAAGTTGAGGCCCAGCCCGAGCAGCGGACAGAAGATGGCCACCACGAACAGGAAGGCCGGCACGATCGGCCAGCCGAGCCCCGTGTTGAGCTCGTAGTAGAGCAGCGCCGAGCAGAACGCGATGGCGCCGTAGGCCAGGTTGAAGATACCTGTCGCGGTGTACGACAGGGTGAGACCACTTGCGATGAGCGAATAGATCGCGCCCGTGGCCGCGCCCGCGATTGCGAGCTGGAGGAACTCACGCATGACTTGTTCGAACCTTCGCTCTCAGCCGAGGTACGCAGCGCGTACCAGGTCGTTGCCGCCGACTTCTGCCGGCGTGCCCTCGGCGATGACCTCACCGAGGTTGAGCACCGTGATGCGGTCGCACAGCCCCATCACGAACGGCACGTCGTGCTCGACGAGCAGCACTGCACAGCCGGTCTCGTGGCGGACCTCGCTGACGATCTCGCCGAACTTCTCGGCCTCGGCCTCCTCGAGGCCCGAGGTGGGCTCGTCGAGCA
>JBKJKR010000379.1:0-2507 GCA_046597135.1 Acidimicrobiales bacterium
TCCGTATCGACGACATCACGTTCGACTTCGGCACAGAACGGGAGGGCGGCGTCGACGACGACCCGACGTTCGTGCCGTCTGCGGGCACGGGAGTGCAGCGTGCCGAGGGCGAAGCTATCGAGATCGACGACGCGCTCGTGTTGCACATCCTCCGGGTCCGCGGATTCGTCACCGCCCATGGGTTCCTCGAAAGTCTCGGAGTCCACCCGGGAGCGATCCTGAGGCCGCTCATCGACGCAGGCCACGTCCGCCACATCGAGGCACGCGACATGTACGCCCTGATGCCGACCGGGAGGCAACGGCACGAGTCGCTCCTCGACATGTACGCCACCGAAACGGTTCGCGCTCGTCTGGGCGCGCTCTACGAGCGATTCCTCGAGCTCAACAGCAGCTTCAAGGAGCTGTGCACCACCTGGCAGATGCGAGGTGACGACCCGAACGATCACCGCGACGCCGACTACGACCTTGGGTGCATCACCGAGCTCGCCCGGCTCGCCGAAGCAGCCGAGCCAGTGGTCGAGGGCCTCGCCGCGGTGCTTCCTCGCCTGGACCGCTACCGCGATCGCCTGCGCCGGGCAGCCGAACAGGTCGCCACCGGGAACATCAAGCTGTTCACCGGCGTCGCGTGCAACTCCTTCCACGACATCTGGATGGAGCTCCACGAGGACCTGATAGTGCTCCAGCGAATCGATCGCGCCGAAGAAGGCAGCTTCTGATCCGTGCCGGTGGCTGACAGTGCGGCCGAAGCCGAGTTCCCGGAATTTACGGCGGCGACGTCTCAGATGTCGAGGGCCGCGGCGCCAAGGGCTTTCGGCTCGAGCCCGATGTCCCGCTGACGGCTTGGCCGCGCACCAGGCTGATGGCGACCGTGGCAAGTCCTTCGGCTTCGAGCACGTTGGCGAGCGCACTCACGGTGCGCGTGCACAACGGTCAAACCGGGGTGAGCACGACCACGTCGACGCCGTCGTCGAGGAGCATCTTGGCCACTGCGGGGCCGGTGTCGAGCCGAATGGTCGCCAGCGTGTGGTCGGGCTGCGCGCCCATGAACGAGAAGTGACGTGGCGCAACCGATCCGATCACACCGGACGACGCGAGCTCCTCGAGGCGATCGATCGGGTAGACGACGTTGAGGTCCGCGGCGATTCCGACCCGGTCGAAGTTCGGCGAGACATGGGCGAGCGTGAGGTCACGGTCCCGCGCGTCGAGCACGGTGAATCCCTGACCGTGCGTCCACACGCCGACACCGTCGGGTCGTAGCCCTGCCGTGGTCACGATCGCCACCCGCGCCCGCCTGAGCTCCGGCGCGGTCGTATGTGGCGTGACCCCGAAGTCGAATGCCTCGAGGCCGCTGACCCCGGCACGGATCACATCATCGGTCGAGCCCATCGGTGTCCCTCCTTGGCGGTGTTCGACTCGCGCGGCGGAACTGGCCGCTGCGTCGGAGGCCACGCGAGTTGCGCGAAAGGTACGCTCTTTGTCGTCAACCTGCTGGAACTCAGTCGTCGAGGAGCTCGAGGATCTCGGTCTCCTTTTTGTCGATTCGGCCCTGCCAGCGGCCGAGCTCGCGGCCGTCGGCGGAGACGAGCACGGCCGACGGTTGTGATCGGATCCCGAGTTGGCGCCATGACTCGAACGAGTCGTCCCAGACCATCGGGAACGTGATCTTGCCCTTGGCGACGAAATCTCTTGCGAGTCGGAGGTCGTCCTGGGTGCCGAGGCCGACGACGGCGAGCCGGTTGGTGTTGTCCCGAGCGAACTGCTCGAGGGCGGGCGACTCGGCCCGGCACACCGGTCAATGTGGTGCCCACATCCAGATCAGTGTCGGTTTGTCTGTCGCGATCGTTGCGCGGAGCGCGACCGCCTGGCCGGTGCTCACCTCGATCACCTCAACCGCGGGCACGATCGATGATCCGACAGTCGTCGTCGTTGCCCCACCCGCATCGGCGACCGACGCGCCGGTCGGCGACGGCGCAGCATCATTGCTGGGGGTCGTTGACGCGATGGTGGCGCGGGGCGCGGCGTCACCATCGGCCACGGTGTTGCCGCCGCAGCCCACAAGACCGAGGGCCGCGACAGCGAGGGCTGGTCTGAGGTATCTCATCGTGCTGCTCCTGAGGTGGGTGCGGTGTCGTGGTTCCCGAGCGGGCCGGCGATCGGCGCGGGACGTGATCGGGCCGAAGCGGTGCGGTGACGGCGCAGCCCGCTCGCGCCGACCAGCGCGAGGAGCGCGAGGAGCGCCACTGCGACCGCGAGAACGCCGAGATCGTCGATTCGTTGCGTCGCTCGGGCCGACCATTCGCTGACCCACGCGACCGGGCCTTCGGGGACGTCGTGGCCGGCGAGGATGCGGATCTCCCAGTAGCCGTAGTACGCGACGTAGAACCCCGCGAGGACCAACAAGGCGCCGGCGACGCGATTCAGGTACGGCAACGCCCGCCGCATCCGGCGTACGACGCCGTCGCGCGCCAGGGCTATGGCTACGGTGAGCGTGGTGATGACGAGGCCCA
>JBKJKR010000470.1:0-6747 GCA_046597135.1 Acidimicrobiales bacterium
ACGCGGCCCGCAACGCACGGGCGTCGTCGATCGTGCGCAAGGTGAACACCCCGGCGAGCCCCGCGGTGCCCGGCAAGGTGCGCGGCGTCGATCCCGTCGCGATCAACAGACCGTCGACCGCCGCCGTGGTGCCATCGTCGAGGGTGAGGGAGCGCGAGGTGAGATCGAACGCAGTGGCCCGGACGCCGAGGCGCAGATCGAGCTCGAGACCGTCGAGCGCGTCGCCGGCGACCAGCGCGAGACGGGTCTCGTCCCAGCCGCCGGCCAGGAACTGCTTCGACAGCGGTGGACGGTCGTACGGCGCATGGGCTTCGTCGCCGATGAGCGTGATCGTTCCGCCGAACCCGTCGCGCCGCAGCGTCTCCGCGGCGCGGATTCCGGCGAGCGAGGCACCGACGATGGTGATGGCACTGCGGGTGACGGCATCGCGGCTGACGGCATTGCGCATGGGGGCAAGCTAGCGGGAGGCCAGCAGCGGCAGCACGACAGCCTCGCTGTCGGCGCACAGCGGACGGCTCGACCCGAACGTCGCGAGCTCGTGGGGCGCCACCCACGCCGAAGCGACGACCTCACCGTCGGGGAAGCTGAACGGCCCGAGGTGCTCCACCCGGTACACCCGGCCCACGACGCGCGTTTCGGACGACTCGAAGCGCACCGGCCCGAGCTCGACGAGCGATT
This sequence comes from Acidimicrobiales bacterium, assembly GCA_046597135.1. Lineage (GTDB taxonomy): Bacteria > Actinomycetota > Acidimicrobiia > Acidimicrobiales > WLNW01 > WLNW01. Next base: position 679 of record JBKJKR010000470.1, read on the forward strand.
CGGCGCGCACCTCGACGCCTGCTTCTTCGGCGAACTCGCGCACCGCCGCATCGCGCCACGGCTCCCCCACGCCGCAGATGCCGCCGAACGCGACGTCCCAGCGGCCGGGCCAGATGTCCTTCCAGGCGGCGCGCTGATGCGCCAGCACCGAGCCGTCGGGCGCGGTGACGACGACGTACGTGGCGCGGTGGCGAAGGTTCGCGACGCGCATGGCGCCACGCGTGCTGATCGCGGTCGGCTCGCCGTCAGGATCGACGATCTCGACGGCCTCGGCCGCTGCGCCCCCGAACGACGTGCCCCCGAACGACGTGCCCTCGACCGGATAGGTCAGGCGTCGGCCAGCTTGATGGCCTGCTTCGGGCACCGGTTCACGGCTTCCTCGCAGCGCTCGCGGGCCTCGTCCTCGGGGGTCTCGTTGAGGACGTACAAGAAGTCGTCGTCGCGCACCTCGAAGATGTCCGGGGCGACCTGCATGCAGATCGCGTTGCTCTCACACAGGTCGTAATCGACGACGATTCGAAAGGCCACGACACAGTCCTCATTCGCTCGAGCTGACAGCTGATCCTATACACGAACCCGATCCGGGGGCGGCCCGGCAGGAACGCCGCGACCGCCCCCGGACGAGCTCAGAACTCGATGACCTGGCGCACGACCTCGCCGCGTTCCATGGCCCGCATCGCGTCGTTGATCTCGTCGATCTTGATGCGGCGGGTGATCATGCGGTCGAGGTCGAGCTTGCCGGCGCGGTAGAGGCGCAACAACTTGTGGAAGTCGCTGCGAACATCGGTGCCGCCGTAGTAGCTGCCGACCAGGATCTTCTCGTTGAAGAAGAGCTCGAAGGCGGAGAACGACACCATCTCGTCCATGCGGCCGACGCCGACGATGCACGTGGTGCCGCCGCGCCGGGTCTGGTCGTAGGCGGCGCGCATGGTGACCGGCTTGCCGATGCACTCGAGCGCGAAGTCGAACCCCATACCGCCGGTGATGCTGTTCTTCAGCGAGTCGACCTCGTCGGGGGTGCACGAGTGCGTGGCGCCGAATGCCTTGGCTTCCTCGAGCTTGTTGATGTTCATGTCGACGGCGACGATCTCGGCCGCGCCCGCGATGCGTGCACCCTGGATGGCGGAGATGCCGACGCCACCGGCGCCGTACACGATGACCGACGACCCCGGCGTGACCTTGGCCGTGTTGATGGCCGCACCCGCGCCGGTCATGACGCCACAGCCGATGAGCGAGGCGACCTCGAGCGGGATGTCGTTGTCGATCTTGACGACGGCGGGTTCAGGTACGAGCGTGTACTCGGCGAACGTACCGGTGCCGGCCATGGAGCCGATGACGGCGTCACCCTGGCGGAACTGGCCGCCCATGGTCATCATGATGTTGAAGCACAGGTTGGGCTGCTTGTGATCGACGCAGCTCTTGCACTTCCCGCACGGCGGCGACCAGGCAATGATGACGTGGTCGCCGGGGACGACCGAGGTGACGCCGGCGCCGACCTCGTCGACGATGCCCGCACCCTCGTGACCGAGCACCGCGGGCGGCGGCTGCGGGATGGTGCCGTTCATGGCCGACAGGTCGGAGTGGCACACACCGGAGTGGGTGATGCGCACCTTGACCTCGCCGGGACCGGTGGGCCGCAACGTGATGTCGTCGCGGACCTCGAGATCGTGGTCGCCGGTGTTGCGCAGGATGGCAGCGCGCATTGATGATCCCCCTGTGGATCCGAGTAGCAGAACCGCCGCAGCGTACTAGAACCGGTTCCGCCCGCCATGGTCAGGAGAAACCCCACATGCCCCACATCGTCCCGCCGTTCGAATGGAGCGACGACGCGCTCGAGCTGCGTGATCTCAACTACCGGCACTGGTGCGAGCACGGCCACGGGCCGAACCTGCGCGATGTGCACGAGGCGCTCGGGCTCGGCCGTCGCGAGGCCATCGAGGTCTACAAGGAGCTGATGCTCGGCATCGCGTGCACGATCGAGCCCGACTCGCTCAACTGCCCGGTCCTGCGGTTCCAACCCTTCGCCAGCTTCCCCACCCAGGTGAAGGCGTACGTCGACGACGTGTTCCACTCGTACGCAGGGTGTGCCATGGAAGCCGTCGCGTTCGGCAACATGCCACCGTTCCGGGGCAAGCGCGTGCGCCTCGAGTCGTACTGCATGTGCTGTCTCGAGCCGGTGTGGTTCACCACGGTCGACGGCGAGATCGTCGACCAGTGCGAGGCCATCCAGATCCACGTGTGCAGCTCACCGTACGACTGGTTCAACGACGACCTCATGAACCAGTGCGATGCGATGAACTTCGTGATCGACGCCGCTCACGCCGAGCGGTTCGAGCGCGAGGCGTGCCGGCGCGGCGTGGTGTTCACGCTCCAGCAGGCCAAGACCTTCGTGTCAGGCGCCGTCGGTGAACGCATGTGGAACTACCACAAGCCGCCCGAGCGCCATGACCCACGCCCCATCATCGAAGGCGTGAAGTCGCTCGGCGTGGACGTCACGAACTGGGGCGGCTGATCCTCGACCCGGCGGGGTGGCCCGACCGGCGGGCGCGGGCCGCCGCGAGGCTCAGGACGTTCTCGTCCCGTTCGACGAGCTCGCGGACGATCGCCGGTTCGGTCACGTCGCCGGGCACCGCCTGCAGGTGGCGGGCGCCCGTGGTCTCGGCGACGCGCGCCGCGCTCGACGACACACGCTCGAGGGCGCGCATCGAGCGGCGGTGCTCCGCCATGCGGAGGAGTTGCTCGGCGTCGGTGCGTCGTCGGCTGGCCACACTGTTCTCATCGGCAAACCTGACGAGAACCTGAGCGATGACGTCGCTCAGAGATAGGTGCCGGCAGGCGCGGCGTCGGTGACGACCATGGCGTGCAGCAACGAGTCGCGACGCTCGCCCCGCACGAGCAGGTCGCCCCGCATGACGCCCTCGAGCCGCATGCCGATCTTGCGCAGCACGCCCGACGACGCCGGGTTGTCGGGGTCGCACACCGCCCAGAGCCGGTACACGCCGAGCTGGGAGAACGCGAAGTCGCGGGCCAGGCCCGCCGCCTCGGTTGCGTAGCCCTGACCCCAGGCGTCCCGGCGCAGGATGTAGCCGACCTCGGCGCGCTTGTGCTCGAAGCTGTCGATCTCGACGCTCACCGTGCCGAGGAGCGCGTGGTCGCTGCGCCGTTCGATCACCAGGGTGTAACCCATCCGGGGCACCCGCCGGGCTTGCGTGATGAGCTGGGCGACGTACTGCACCGTTCCCGTTCGATCGAGCGGGCCCAGCGGCACCCAACGAACCGCCTCCCGATCACCGGTCCACGCATGCACCGCGGGCGCGTCGGCATCGACGATCTCGCGCACGATGATCCGTTCGCCATCGAGGGTCACCGGCCGCATCACGGCACTATCCCATGCACTCAGGACACGAGATGCGCGAGCAGCGCCGGACGGTCGTTCGGGGAGAGAGATGGCGGCTCGGTGTGGGAGTGCGACCCCGAACCCTGCGCACAACCCACACCGGGCAAAGTGGCCGTGAGCAACAACCCGCCGGTTGCCGTCGACCACCGAAACGCCATGGGCCGAAGGTAGAAGGCGCGGGCGGACAGGCTCAATGAGTCATCCGGCGCCTTGCCAACGGCGCGGTTCTCGGCATGTCAGCGAGACGGCCACGCACCGTGACGAGCAGTGCGGCGACGTGCCGGGCGTGGTGACAGGATGAGTCCTCTCCGACGCCGCCGAGGACCCCCCGATGAAGTTCGACATCGCGTTGCACGCCGACTATCCCGACATCGTCGAGCGGGCCGCGGAGCACGCACGGCAAGGGTTCGCCGGTGTGTTCACCCTCGAAGCCAACCGCGACGTGTTCTTCCCGCTGTTCGCCGCGGCCCAGAGCGGTGCGGCACTCGACCTGTACCCGAACGTGGCCATCGCGTTCCCCCGCTCACCCATGCACGTCGCGTATCAATCGTGGGATCTGCAGCGGATCACCGGCGGCCGTTTCGCGCTCGGGTTGGGCAGCCAGATCCGCCCGCACATCGAGAAGCGCTACAGCGCGACCTGGCACAAGCCGGTGGCGCAGCTACGGGAGTACGTGGCCGCGACCAAGGCGATCTTCGCGTGCTTCCACGAGGGCACCCGGCTCGACTTCCGGGGCGATTACTACACGTTCACGTTGATGACGCCCACGTTCATACCCGCGCCGCTGTCGAACGACGGATCGGTCGCACCGCCGCCCATCTGGATGGGTGCGCTCGGGCCGCTCATGACCTCCGCCGCGGCGCAGGTGGCCGACGGGGTCATCGTGCACCCCTTCAACAGCGAGGAGTTCCTGCGCACCCAGACCATGCCCCGGGTGCTCGCCGGGCTGGCGAAGAGCGGGCGCCGGCGCGAGGACTTCACGGTGAACGTCACCGCCATCGCCTGCCTCTATGACGAAGCCGACGAGGCCGAGCGCGAGGCCGCACTCGCCGCGGCGCGCTTCAACCTCGCGTTCTACGCGTCGACCCCGTCGTATCGGGTCACCCTCGACGTGCACGGCTGGGGCGATCTGCAACCTGACCTCAACGCATTGTCGAAGGCCGGCAAGTGGGCCGAGATGGCGGCGCAGATCACCGAGGAGATGGTCGACACGCTCACGGTGCGCGGCACCCCCGAACAGGCAGCCGCCATCATCGCGTCGCGCTACCACGGCATCGCCGACCGGTTGGCGCTGTCGTTGCCCGGGTCGGTGCGACCCGAGCTGCTCGGACGCCTGCTCGCGGCCTCCGACCTTACGTCGTAGGGCTAGAGTCTCCCGAAGCGACATCGGGGGATGACATGCGACTCGACGAGGTAGACCTGCTGGACTTCGACCGGTTCCAGCGGGGTGAGCACCACGACATGTTCACGGTGCTGCGCAACACCGGGAACGGCATCCATTGGATCGACGAACCCGACGGTCCGGGGTTCTGGGCCATCACCCGCATCGACCACCTCCGTGAGGTCAATCGCGAACCCGAGGTGTTCTCGTCGAACAAGGGCGGGACCCAGATCCACACCGCCCCGGCCGACGACTTCGAGGCGCAGATGCGCCGCGAGTCGATCATGCTCGACATGGACCCGCCGAAGCACACGCGCTACCGGTTGCTCGTGAACAAGGGCTTCACCCCCCGCATGATCGGCCTGCTCGAGACCTACCTCGAGAACCGCACCCGGGTCATTGTCGACAAGGTCTGCGAGACGGGCGCGTGCGACTTCGTCACCGAGCTGTCGAGCGAGCTTCCGCTGCAGGCCATCGCCGAGATGATGGGCATCCCGCTCGAGGACCGGTCCAAGATCTTCGACTGGACGAACCGCATGATCGGCTCGAGCGACCCGGAGTTCGCGGCCACCCCCGAGGACGTCGCCGAGGCCTTCACCGAGCTCTACGCGTACTCCCACGCGCTCCAGCAACAGCGCCGCGACACCCCGACCGACGACATCGTCACGACCCTGCTCAACGCCGAGGTTCAGGGCGACAAGCTCAGCGAGTTCGAGTTCGACATGTTCTTCCTGCTGTTGTGCGTCGCGGGCAACGAGACCACGCGCAACACCATCAGCCATGGCATGCACGCGTTCATGACCAACCCGGCACAGTGGCAGCAGTTCGTGGCCGATCCCGAAGCCCACATGGCGGGCGCCATGGAAGAGGTCCTGCGGTGGGCCACGCCCGTGCTGCACTTCCGGCGCACCGCGGCCCGCGACCACGACCTCGGTGGCACCGCGATCAAAGAAGGCGACAAGGTCGTCATGTGGCACATCTCGGCCAACCGCGACGAGCGGGCGTTCGCCGACCCGTTCTCGTTCGACATCACACGGTCGCCGAACGATCATGTTGCGTTCGGTGGTGGCGGTCCGCACTTCTGCCTCGGCGCGAACCTGGCGCGCACGGAGATGCGGCTGATGTTCCGCGAGATGGCCACGCGCCTCGGTGACATGACGCTGGCCGGCGAGCCGCAGTACCTGCGCTCCAACTTCATCGGCGGCATCAAGCACATGCCGGTTCGGTTCACGCCCACACCTTCCACGAACACGCCGCCCATGGAGCGCCTCGGCGCCGCGGCCACCGGCAG
>JBKJKR010000230.1:0-3442 GCA_046597135.1 Acidimicrobiales bacterium
GTCGGCGCCAGGGGCGGTCGCGACACCGATCAGTCGCGCACTCGACAGCCCGTAGACCACGCGCCGGGCGCCCGCCCAGAACATGGCGCCGACGCACATGGGGCACGGTTCGCACGAGGCGTAGACGACTCCTCGGCCAGCAGCCCCAGGCGTCCCTCCCGTTCGAGGATGCGCACGAGCATGGTCTCCGCGTGCGCCGTGAGGTCGCGGTCGGTGCTCACGCGGTTCAGGGCCTCGGCCACGATCTCACCATCGATCGCGAGCAACGCGCTGAAGGGGTGATCGCCGGCGTCGCGCGCCTGCGCGGCGAGCTCGAAAGTGCGGGTGAGAAGTTCGTCGTGCTCGGCCACGCGCAAAGGCTACGTTCACTGCCGAGCGTGGGGGTTCGCTGATGACGCGATTGTTGTACGAGACGATCCAGTTCTCGCCGTACGTGTGGGCCGGCGAGCCCGACCTCGCGACACAGTTCGCCGCAGCGGCCGACGCAGGCTTCGACGGCGTCGGCATCGACGTGTGGACGATCGACGCGCTTCTCGCCAACGGTGGTTCGATCGACGAGATCCTCGAAGCCCTCGACCGCAGCGGCTTGCCCTGCATCGAGCTCCAGGCGCTCGTCGTCAGTGAGGACATGCCGCCCATCGCGCGTCCGCCCCGCTTCACCGAGCTGGTCGACGCGTTCCGGCCGGACATCATCATGGCCGGTTTCACGACGATGCCGACCGACGCCGAGATCGACACGTTCCGGCGCGCCGTCGACGAGGTCACGCGCCACGGGGCGACCGTGGCCATCGAGTTCCTGCCGATGATGCAGGTCGACACCATCGCGAAGACGCTCGACATCGTGCATCGGGTCGGCGGGCCGGTGGGCGTGTGCGTCGATACGTGGCACTTCTTCCGCGGGCCCGACACCTTTGCCGATCTCGAGGCACTGCCCGCCGCGGACCTTGCGTACATCCAGTTCAACGACGCGCTGCCACTCGAGTCCGATGACCTCATGACCGAGACGCTCCAGCGGCGAACGTTGCCCGGCGAAGGCGAGTTCGACCTCGCAAGGTTCTGCGAGATCATCAGGGCCAAGCACTACGACGGGCCGGTCGCGATCGAGATCATGTCGGCTTCGCTTCGTGCCGAGGGTCCCGCGGCGTACGCACGCAAAGCCGAAGCCGCCTCGCGCCCCTACTGGCCGTGATCGGCGAACGCGTTCGGGCGCGTTCAGTCGGGGGCGAGGATGGCGTCGATCTGTCCCATGGCCGCCGTGATGCCTTCGTCCATGCCCATCGCGATGAGTTGCTCCATGGCCTCGCGCGACGGGAACCTCGACTCGATCACCATGCGCGTCGCACCGCTCGGCAACTCGTCGAACGTGACCGTGAAGTCGGTCGCAGGCATCTCGTCGTTCGGCGTGCCCTCGGCATCGGCGAAACCGTCGCGCATGTCGAGGCGCTTGGGTTCGTCCACGGCCACCACGTTCCAATAGCCGTGGAACTGCTCGCCCTCGGGGCCGGTCATGAAGTACTTGACCGTGCCGCCCGCCCGTAGCTGGTGCTCGGTGGCGGTGGCCGGGTACGTCGGCGGGCCCCACCAACGCTCGAGCTTGCGAGGGTCGGCCCACAACTGCCAGACGCGGGCGATGGGCGCGTCCCATTCGGTCGAGATGGTCATGCTGAGTGCATCCAGGTCTTTGTGCACATCGGTCACGGTCATGGGTGTTCTCCTTCGTCGGGTTCGGCGAGCACATCGCCGAATCGCTGCATTCGTTCGCGCCAGACGGTCTCGAGCTCGTCGAGCACGCGGTTGACATCGCGCAGCGCGTCGATGCGTCCGCGCACGATGCGCTCGCGGCCTTGCTGGTGCTTGGTCACGAGGTCGGCCCGCTCGAGCACCGCGACGTGCTTCTGCACGGCGGCGAAGCTCATCGGGTAACGCCGAGCCAGATCCGACACGGAGTGCTCACCCTTCAGGACCAGCCGCACGATGTCACGACGCGTGGCGTCCGCGAGCGCGTGGAAGAGCAGGGCGGTGCGCTCATCCTCCGTCGATCGGATCAGATCTACAACCATATGGTTGTACGTTACCGCCTTCGTTCCGCCGCGTCCACCCGCTCCACGGCGAACGCCGCGGCACCTGCGCGCCAGGTCCGGTCGAGATCGCTCGCTTCGAGGAACCGGTTGTCGATCTCGAGGATGACCATCCCGTGCGCGAACGCCCACAAGGCCTGTGCCCGATAGGGATCGCCGGTCACGAGGAAGAACGGGCGCCCGGCCCAATCCTCGACACCCAGCGCGATCGCCGCTCGATCGAGCGGGCCGACGGTGGCCAAGCGATAGAGGTTGGGGTTCGCCACCGCGAGGTCGCGGTACGCGGCGAGCACCGCGGCGACGGGAGTACGCCGACCCGGACGCGCTGCGGCGCGATGCAACGACTCACCCAGTTCGAGGAACGCCTCCTCGACGAGCGCTGCTTCCACCGCAGCCTTGTCAGGGAAGTGCTTGTAGATCGACGGCGCAGTGATGCCGAGCTCGTCGCCGAGGCGGCGCATCGTGAGCGCGTCGGCGCCTTCGGCCTCGAGCACGCGCCCCGCGGCGGTGACGATGGAAGCCGCACGCGTGGTGCGCACGGTGGCGAGCGGCGGTTGCTCGATCACGCGGCGGATGGGGCGAGCACGAACACCGGGTGCTTCGCGGCGATGGCGAGGATCTCTTCGTCGGACGAGTTGGCGTCGACGCCGTCGAAGAACGCACCGACCTCGGCCTTCCACCGACGGAGGTACGCACGCAGCACCGGCACCTTGTCGACGTCGTCCAGCTCGGTCGCGGCGCAGGCGGTGCGAGTGCGGCCGAGCAGCAGATCGAGACGCCCGCCGTTGGCCCGCACGTTGCGCACCCACTGCCCGTTGCCTCGCGCCGACACCAGGTAGTCGCGCTGCTCGAAGGTCAACAGGTTGACCGGCACGCGGCGCGCCTCACCACTGGCGCGGCCGGGCACCTCGAGCACCCTGCTGCCCCACACGCTGATGCCGATTCGACTGAAGCCGGCGACCATGCGATTCAAGACGTCACGGGTGAACCAGCCGGGCGCTCGGTAGTGCGGTACGGGGGTGACGGTGATGGTCATGGCGATCTCCGATCGACAAGGTGAACGTTGTTAGCCAGTATCGGTTAACAACGTTCACCTGTCAAGGTCCCAGGAACGGCGTCGCGCGGTACCGGCCTCGGATTGGGCCGCGGATTCCGCGTGGCGTCGGACTCGGCCCGCGCATCGTCGCGCAAGTCGATCAGTTCCGATTCGCGAAGCTCGCGCATCGTGATGCCGTTTCGCCGCCGGTCGCGTCGTCTTCAATGCGAGCGCTTCGACCTGGACGGCTGTCGACATCAACATCATCGCTGTATGGAGTCGGACGACCCCATTGACGGAGAGCGAGTTCGCCGACAGTTCACCCAAC
>JBKJKR010000168.1:0-3831 GCA_046597135.1 Acidimicrobiales bacterium
GTCACTCGAGTCGTCACGGCGCGCCACGTAGCGCAACGCCTCGAGATCGTGCAGCACTGCGCTGACCGCCTGGCGGCTCACCCGTTGCACCCGTGCCAGGTCGCTCGAACGCGCACCGTCCGGACCGATGTGGACGAGCACCAGGTTCTGACCGCCCGTGATCCGGCGGTGCCCGGCCGATCGCATCGAGTCGTGGAGCGATTGCATCGCCTGACCGGCCAGCGCCGAGATGGACATGATCGACGCGCCGGGGGCGAGCGTGGCCACAGGATCGTGACCGGCGACGGCAAGGCCCATACCCCGGCGCAGCCGAGCGAGGGTGGCGTCGAAGCGGGCGAACCGGCGGGCTCCGAGCACAGCGGCGTAGTCGGCCGCTCGCGAGGTGATGGCCGCCGCGCCGTCGGCGACGAACGCCCGGCCGAGGTCCGTGAGCACGACGAGCTTCGACCGGCCATCACCTGGGTTCGGTATGCGGGCGACGAAGCCGGCCCGCTCGGCGAGCCCGACGGTCTGGCTGGCCGCCTGTGGGCTCACCCCCAAGGCTGCAGCCAGCTGCCCTTGGGGCACGCCTCCTTGCCCCACGAGCGAGAGCAGCGGCGCGAAGCCGGGCCGACGGTGCTCATAGCCCCGTTCGGCAAGTGCGTCGTCGATGTGGCGCCGGAGGTCGTTCGCAATGGCGATGAGATCGTGCACCAGATTGTCCGCGCTCCGCACTGACTCAACCACCTGCACTCCAACTCGTCAACGTCGATTGACTACTCTAGTGTTCGCGCAACACCATGCCGCCGTTTGTCCGAGGGGCGACAGAGGGTCTCCGTGAGCACAACGCACGATCAACGCGTCCACATCGCCGTCATCGGTGCCGGCCCGGGCGGGCTCTGCATGGGGAAGCGCTTGCTCGACGAGGGAGTCGACGACTTCGTCTTGCTCGAGAGGTCCGCCGGCGTCGGCGGCACCTGGAACCTCAACCGGTACCCGGGCTGTGAGTGCGACGTGCAGTCGGCCCTGTACTCGTTCTCGTTCGAGATCAAGCCCGACTGGTCGAAGCCCTACGGAACCCAGCCCGAGATCCTCGCCTACATGCGGCACGTCGCCCAGAAGTACGGCCTGCTCCCCCACGTCCAACTGGGCAACGGCGTGAGGCGCGCGGTGTGGGACCAGCCGTCCGCCACCTGGCGGCTCACGCTCGACGACGGCGCCACCGTCATCGCCGACCTCGTCGTGAGCGCCATCGGGATGTTCAACGACCTCTCCTGGCCCGACGTCGATGGGCTGCACGACTTCGCCGGCACCATGTTCCACTCCGCGCAGTGGAACTGGGACCACGAGCAGAACCTCGAGCTCGTCACCGAGGACATCACGCGCATCACCCCGAAGAGCGTCATCACCGCCGACGGCCGCGAACGCGTCGTCGACACCATCATCGCGGCCACCGGATTCGCCGCCACCAAGTACCTCTCCGCGATCGACGTCGTCGGGCGCAACGGCACCTGCATCGCCGATGCGTGGAACGACGGCGCCACGGCCTACCTTGGCATCACCACCGCGGGTTTCCCGAACCTCTTCATGCTCTACGGCCCGAACACGAACAACGGGTCGATCCTGACCATGATCGAGTACCAGGTCGAGCACATCATCTGTCACGTCCGACGCATCCGCGACGAACACCTCGCCTGGGTCGACGTCCGCCCCGAGCCCATGGCCCGCTACAACGACGAGGTCCAGCAGGCCATCGCGAACGTGCCCGCTTGGAACGCGAACTGCAACGGCTACTATCGCTCGCCCTCCGGCCGCATCGTCACCCAGTGGCCGTTCTCCATGGCGGAGTTCCGCGACCGCACGGCCTCCATTGCCCCCGCCGACTTCGAGATCGCCGAGCGCTGACAAGGACACCACATGACCGAGAAGATCTGGACGCACTCCGCCGATTCCCATCTGCTCGAACCGAAGGACCTTTGGCATCAGTTCCTGCCGAAGGCGCAGGCCGAGCGGATGCCGCGCATCGAGCGGATCAGCGACGACGAGGAACGCGTGCACGTCGACGGCGAGAGCTTCGTGCGCGCCCTCCCGAAGATCATGAAGGCCAAGGGCTCGACCGGCCTTACGATCGCGGAGCTCTCGCACCGCCCACCGGGGGCACGCGACATCCACGCGCGCCTCGCCGACCTCGACCAGGAGGGCGTGTGGGCCGAGGTGATGTTCCAGTCGATCGGCTTGTGGTGTGGTCTCATCGACGACCCCGAGCTCATCCGTGCCGCGGCCCGAGCGGAGAACGAGTGGCTTGCCACCGAGATCCAGGCGGTGGCCCCCGACCGTCTCGTACCCGCGGCGCTCATGCCACTCATCGATGTGGATGCAGCCGTCGCCGAGCTGCACCACGCAGCCGAAGTCGGCCTGCACCTCGTCAACATGACCACCGGCCACCCACGGGCCGCGAAGGACTACAACGATGAATCGTGGGAACCGTTGTGGGCGGCCGCCGAGGAGACCGGTCTGGTGGTCGCGTTCCACATCGGCACCGACGGCGGCGACCAGGCATCGATGTTCCGCGGACCTGGCGGCGCGGTGCTCAACTACGTGCAAGCCGGCATGGGCGGGCAGTACGCCGCGATGAAGCTCGTCGCGAGCGGCGCCCTCGAGCGGCACCCGAGGCTGCGCGTGCTCATCGCAGAAGGTGGCGCGAGCTGGGTTCCCTTCATCGGCGACCGCATGAACGAGGCCTACCGTCAGCACTCGATGTTCGTGCGACCCCAACTGGCGCGTCCCCCGAAGGACTACCTCTACGAGCAGGTCTACGCGAGCTTCCAGCACGACGAGACCGCGCCCGCCGCGCTCTGGGCCATGGGCTACCGCAACGTCATGTTCGGCAGCGACTACCCCCACCTCGAAGGCACCTTCGGCCACACCCAGGAGACTCTCCACGAGCTCTTCGACGACGTCGCGCCCGACGTGCGCCACCGCATCACGCGTGGCGCCTTCGAGGAGCTGTTTCCGCACGTCTCCGCGCCCCCCGCCTGACGGCGTGACCGAGCCGGCGATCATGCGGTGCCCGCACGATCAACGATCGCGATGGTCGCGAGCGAGCCCTGCCTCGGTGGGATGCGGGTACGGGTGGTGCGCAACCCCGGTGCGACGAGTCCCGAGCGCCATCAGGTCCGCCGCCAGCGCCGCGAACCGGGCGATCAGCTCGTCCTCGGCCTCGTAGTCGAACGGGTCCCCCAATCGTCGTTCGAGCTCGCCTCCGGGCTCCGGTCGATGCTCGACGTACCACCGGGCGGTGCGCGCCAGCGCCTCCACCGCCGGTACGACGTCGCGGTAGCCGAGCTGCTCGCGGACCTTGGTCCGGTCGAGCAGCGCGTGCGAGTGCCAACCGAGCGACATCGCCTGCGCCGGGAACGCCAGCTCACGGGGAAGGTTCACGATCTCGACCTCGCAGTCCATGGCCGACGCGACCACCTCGACGATCTGGGCCAGCGAGAGCTGCACGTCGTCACCGCAGTTGTAGATCTGACCCGCCGAAGCCTCCGGTCGGTCAACCGCGAGGAGCACCGCGTGCGCCAGGTTCTCGGCATAGCCGTGCGTGACCAACGTGAGCCCACCGTCGGGCAGCACGATCCGTCGACGACCGTCGAGGAGACGACGGATCACACACCATTCGCGGGGCACGACCTGGTGCGGTCCGTACACGTACGGGTACCGGAACAGCGCGGCGTCCGGGTGTGCGGCCATCACTGCCTCCTCGGTCTTGGCCATCAGCCAGGAGAACCGTTGCTCGTCCTCCGACGCCACGACGGGAAAGTCCTCGGCGACGGGCACCGGGAGCCCGGTCGG
>JBKJKR010000259.1:0-4029 GCA_046597135.1 Acidimicrobiales bacterium
GTCGGCGATGCGCAGCTCGACGCCACCCACCGGCCGGCCCGAAGTCTCGGCGATGAGCTCGATCGGATCGCCGGGCCGGCACATGGTGACGACACCGGTGGTCTCGGTGATGCCGTACGCGGTGATGACGTTCGCGAAGCCGAGCTCGCGCACCATGCGTTCGACGAGCACCGGGGGTATCGATGCCGCGCCGGTGACGGCCAAGCGCAACGAGCTCAGGTCGAACTCCCCGCGCCGCGGGTGCGCCAGCAGCGTCTGATAGATCGTCGGCGGGCCGGGCAGCACGGTGACCTGTTCGGCCTCTACGCGCGCCATGACGTCGACCGGGTCGAACGTGGCCTGGGGCAACATCGTCGCTCCGGCGGTGAGGCATGCGAGCACCCCGGTCTTGTGCCCCGAGATGTGAAAGAACGGGCTGATGATGCAGTAGCGGTCGCCGGTGACCAACCCGACGTTGTCGACCCAGTCGCGCGTGGTGCCGCACAACGCCCGGTGGCGCAGCATGGCGCCTTTGGGCTCACCCGTGGTGCCCGAAGTGAACTGCACGTGACTGATGTCGTCACCGTCGACCTCGGCGAGGTGACGCCGCGTGCCGACTGCCTCGAGCAGCTCGCTCCATGCAAGCTCGCCGGCAACCACTTCGCCCCGAAGTAGGACGATGTCGCGCAACTCGTCGAGCGCAACGCCGCTCGCCTGCAACATGGTCGGATAGTCGGTACCGAGGAAGCCTCGACTCGTGAGCAACAACCGGCAGCCGGCCCTCGCGAGCAGCTGTGCCGCCTCCGCACCTTTGGCACGCGTGTTGAGCGGGACGAGCACGGCACCTGCGTACGCCGCACCCAGCGCCGCCACGATCCACTCGCTGCTGTTCGGCGCCCAGACGCCGATGCGATCACCCGGTCGCACGCCCCGATCGGCGAGCGCGGCCGCAGCCCGGCCGGCCTCGTCGGCCAGACCGGCGAAGTCGTAGGCGACCGGACCGTCGCGCAACGCGAGCGCCTCGCCGAAGCGCAGTGCGGCCGCCTGCACGAGCTCAGGCACGGTCCGTGGCTCAGGCACCGTCCGTGGCTCGTCCCCCATCACTGCTCCTTCGTAGCACGGTTGTTCAGTACCAGTGGGGCCAGTGCGCGAGCAGGCTCGGCTGCTCGGCCCACACCGGGTTCGTGCACAACCGGTCGAGCGCCTCGGCGATGATGCGGCGGGTGTCACCCGGCTCGATGATGTCGTCGAGGTTCATCGCGGCGGCGATGGCCCGCGGATCGAAGTCGGTTCCGAGCTCACGGGCGAGCCGGAACAAGACGTCGCGGCGAGCGTCGCCTGCGAGCCCGTCGAGCTCGGTGCCGTGCAGGACGTTCGCGCCGACCACCGGGTCCATGAAGCCGATCTCCGCGCCCGGCCACGACACGAGCACGTCGCTCCCCATGCGCGGTCCGCCCATCGAGAAGAACGCCAGCCCGAACGCCTTACGCAGCACCACCGAGATCCGCGGTACCCGCGCGAGGCACAGGGCCTCGAGGAACAGCATCGACCGCGCGAGCAGACGCTCGTGTTCGACCGCGGTGCCGACGAGGAAACCCGGGGTGTCCTGGAGAAACACCACGGGAAGGCCGAACGCGTCGCACAGGCACAGCAGACGGGTCGCCTTCGCGCAGGCGTCAGGGGTGAGCGAACCGACGAGGTAGGCGGGCTGGCTCGCGATGATGCCGATCGGCCGCCCGTCGACCCGCGCGAGTGCGGTGACGAGGCTGGCCCCGAAGCGCGGCTTCAGCTCGAGGTAGTCGCCGTGGTCGACGAGCCGTTCGATCACCGTGCGCACGTCGTAGGTCTGGGTGCGCTTGTCGGGAACGCACGCGCCGATCGCCGGATCGGTGGCGCGCGATGTACGCGTGTCGCGACGCGGCGGTTCCACGCCGGCGCGCGAGGGCACGTACGACAGGAACGAGCGGAGCGCGTCGCACGCGTCATCGTCGGTGTCGACCACCAGGTCGACCTGCCCCGTGATGCGATCGTGGACGTCAGCACCGCCGAGCGCCTCCATCGTGACCTTCTCGCCGGTGGCCACCTCGATGACGCGCGGCGACGTCACCGCCAGCGTGCTCCCGCGCACCTGCACGACGAAGTCGGCGAGCCCCGCGACGAAGCTCGAACCGCCGAACGAATCGCCGACGACGGCCGCCGCCACCGGGATCTCGCGACCACGTCGCGCGAGCCACGGGAACACCGGCTCGCTCGAGTAGCCGACGGCGGTGAGCGAGTCGGGTAGGCGTGCCCCACCGGTCTCACCGAAGTACACGAACGGGTTGCCGGCGCGCGCCGCCTGCTCGTAGATGCGTTCGAGCTTGCGGGCCCCGACGAGCGAGCTCGTCGCCCGTTTCACCGTGACGTCGTCTGCGACCACGGAAACGGGCCGGCCGTCGACGGTCGCGTGCCCACCGATCTTGCCGTCGCCCGGCGTCTGGGAGCGGTCCTCGGGGCGTTCGGACCGCGCGAACATGCCGACCTCGGAAAAGGACCCGACGTCGACGAATGCCGCAATGTGGTCGCGCGCGGTACGCCGGCCGTTCAGGTGCAACCGCGCCACCTTGTCCGCGCCGCCCATCTCGTTCCGGATGACCTCGCGCTCGGCCGACACGGCGTCGGCTTGCTCGCTCACGGACGACCGCCCTCGCGATCCCACGTCGTGGCCGTGACCCCTTGTTGGCGCAGCTCCATCTTCTTCACGCGCATCGATGTCTCGTTGCGCGGCAGGTCGTCGACCACGTCGACGTAGCGCGGCACCATGAAGCGGGGCATCCGTTCGTCGAGCCACGAGACCAGTGCGAGCGGGTCGAACGTCGCGGCGTCGCGCGCCACCACGATCACCATCACCTCGTCCTCGCCGTGGGTGGCCGGCACGCCGATGGCCGATACGTCGACCACATCAGGGTGTTCGAGCACCGCGTTCTCGACCTCGAAGCTCGAGATGTTCTCGCCCCGGCGTCTGATCGCGTCCTTCATGCGGTCGACGAAGAAGTAGTTGCCCTCCTCGTCGCGGCGGAACGCGTCGCCGGTGTGGAACCAGCCGTTGCGCCACGCTTCGGCCGTCTTGTCGGGCATGTTGTAGTACCCGGCGTTCAGCGCCCACGGCTCGCTGCGCACGATCATCTCGCCGGTCTGTCCGACGGGCACCTCCTCGTCGAACTCGTCGACGAGCCGGATCTCGGTCCATGGATAGTCGGTGCGCGCTCGGCCACAGGTCTGCCACGGGCCATGGTCGAAGGTGGTGGCCACCGGAGAGCCGATCTCGGTCATCCCGTAGCACGTGGCGACCCGGACGCCGTAGCGCTTCTCGAAGTCCTCCATCTCGGGGATCATCGGTCCCAACAGCACCGAGCGGAGCGGGTTGTCGGCATCGTCGGCCTTGATCGGCTGCGCGTGCAGCAACGCGGTCATCGGTCCGACGACGGACGCCGCGGCGCAGTCGAACCGTCGCACGTCGTCGAGGAAGTTCGTCGCGCTGAACTTGTCGCGAAGTACGAGTCGGGCGCCGCGGACGAACGCGCTGTTATAGACGGACTTGCCTGCGATGTGAAACGGCTGGAACGCGCAATAGATGCTCTCGCCGGGCGCCAGCGTGTCGGCCGGGACCCACGAGAACATCTGGTAGGCCGACGCCCACGGCACCAGCACGCCCTTGGACGGCCCGGTCGTGCCCGACGTGTAGATGATCGCCTCGATGTCGCGATAGCGGGGGCCGTCGAACTCGCGGGGTGAGTGACCGTCGAGGTGCTCGTCGAGGGTGCATGCGCTCGGTCGGGCCACCGCGAGCCACGCCGGCACCGAACCACCGACCACGATCACGTGGCGCAGCAGCGGCAGCTCGTCGAGCAGCGACTCGAGCCGCTCGACGAACTCGGCGCCGATCATGAGCATCGTGACGTCGGCGGTGGCCAGCGCGTAGTGCAGCATGCGACCGAGGTACGCGGTGTTGAGCGGGACCTCGATCGCCCGGAGCCAGCCGAGCCCCAGCCACGCGTCGAGCGCCTCGAA
>JBKJKR010000444.1:0-7264 GCA_046597135.1 Acidimicrobiales bacterium
CTTCGCGTCCGGCGTGCCCTACGTCGTCAACGTCCTCACCGACCCCGACGACACCTACCCACGGGTCTCCTCATTGGGATGAGATCCCTTCGCCCTGGGCCGATCCGGCTTTGCCGGTCGGCGCAGAAGCAACGAGCGCGACCGTAGGTCGCACGAGACAGCTCGAGTGGCAACCTCTGGTTGCCACTCGAAGAAGCTATTTTGTCTTGTCGAGGAAGCGGGCGGTCTCGACGAGGACGCGGGTGACGCGGCCGGCGGCGATGAGCCCGCGGTCGTCGTGCGCGTTCACCGTGAAGGTGAGCCGGCGGCCTTCCACCTTCTCGAGGGTGGCGTTCGCCGAGACGTCGGCGCCGATGGCGGTGGGCTGGACATGGTCGATCTGTACCCGCATGCCGACCGAGGTCTCGCCTTCTCGAAGGGCGCCGGCGAGGGCGGCGACCGAAGCTTCTTCGCACAGGGCGATGACGCGCGGGGTGGCGAGCACCGGAACACTTCCGGACCGCCACGCGATTGCAGTGTCCGCATCGGTGACGGTCATCGACACCGATGCAGTGGATCCAGGTTTCGGGGGCACACCGGTACGATAAGCGCCCGGCCCCGGTGAAGGTCAATCGGCCTTCGTCCGGGGCTGTCGCTCAACGGAAGGTGGCGCCCGTGACCGCAGGTGAGGGAGCAGCACTGCTCGACGAGTCGATCATCCGCTCGACACTCGACGTCGCGCTGCGACGTGGTGGTTCGTTCGCCGAGATCTTCGTCGAGGACCGGCGGGCATCGTCGGCCTACCTCGACGACGGCAAGGTCGAGGAGCTCACCTCGGGCCACGATCGTGGTGCGGGCGTGCGGGTCGTCGTGGGCGAGACCACCGGGTTCGCGCACACCGCCGACCTGTCACCCGAGGGCCTGGCTGCGGCAGCCGACGCGGCAGCCGCCGCGGCCCGCGGAGGCGGAGGCGGGGTCCGGTCCGTCGCGCTCACCCGGCGCCCCACGCACAACGCGAGCACCGTGCGCATCTACCCGTCCGAGGTGGCCAAGGCCCGCAAGGTCGAACTGCTCCAGCGGGCCGACCACGCGGCGAGGGCCTCGGGTTCGGCCATCCGCCAGGTCGCCGCGAACTACGGCGACAGCCGCCGCCGCATCCTGGTCGCGAACAGCGACGGCGTCCTCGCCGAGGACCAGGTGGTGCGCACCATGTTCAGCGTCTCGGTGGTCGCCTCGGGCGACACCGGCATGCAGACCGGACGCGAATCGGCCGGGCACACCGTCGGCTTCGAGCTGTTCGACACCTACCAGGTCGAACAGCTGGCGACGCACGCCGCCGAGCGCGCGCTCACCAAGCTCCGGGCGCGGCCCGCGCCGTCGGGATCCATGCCCGTCGTCGTCGGTCCCGGTGGCGGTGGCGTGCGCTTTCACGAGGCGTGCGGCCACGGTCTCGAGGCAGATCTCATCGCGAAGTCGGCATCCGTGTTCGCCGGTCGGCGCGGCGAGATGGTGGCGAGCCCGCTTGTCACGCTCATCGACGACGGCACCATGGCGGGCGAGTGGGGCTGCTTCGGCATCGACGACGAAGGCAACCCTGCGGCGCGCAACGTGCTCATCCAGGATGGCGTGCTCACCGACTACATGTGGGACCACCTCCGCGCCCGCAAGGAGGGCCGCCCGGTGTCGAGCAACGGTCGGCGCCAGAGCTACCAGCACCTGCCCATGGTGCGCATGACCAACACCGTCATCGCGAACGGCGTCGACGATCCGGCCGACATCATCGCCGGCACCGACCGTGGCGTGTACGTCGCGCAGCTCGGTGGCGGTCAGGTCAACACCGCCACCGGCGACTTCGTCTTCGGCATGCTCGAGGCGTACCTCATCGAGGACGGCAAGATCACCGAGCCGCTGCGCGAGGGCAACCTCATCGGCAACGGCCCGCAGGTGCTCGGCGACATCGACGCGCTGGGCAACGACTTCGCCATGGGTCACCCGGGCACGTGCGGCAAGGACGGCCAGGGCGTGCCCGTGGGCGATGGCACGCCCACGCTTCGTGTCGCCGCAATGACCATCGGCGGAACGGCTGCGTGACCCGACACCATGGCTGAGCTCGTCGACATTGCAGAGCGCGTCCTCGGTTGGGCGCGCAACAACGAACAGGTCGAGATCTACGCGGTGCACGACCGAGAGACCGAGGTGCGGGCCTACGGCGGCGAGGTCGAGTCGTTCTCCTCCGCCGAATCGCAGGGAATCGGCGTGCGCGTCATCGTCGGCGGAAGGCAGGGGTTCGCCTGGGCCGGCACGCTCGACATCGACGTGCTCGCCGAGACGTTGGCCGACGCACGCGACAACGCGCAGTTCGGCACCGTCGACGAGCACGCCGGCATCGCCGAGCCCGACGGGTTGGCACCCGCCGAGCTCGACCTGTTCGACGCCTCGCTCCTCGACTTCGCCACCGACAAGAAGATCGACCTCGCGATCGAGCTCGAACGGCTCACGCTCGCATCCGACTCGCGCATCATCGGCATCGAGTCGGCCGAGTACGTCGACACCGTGCACGAGTACGCGATCGTGTCCACCGCAGGCATCCGCCGAACCGGTCGCGAGACCGGTTGCTTCGTCAGCGTCTACACGCTGGCCGAGGAGAACGGCGAGACGCAGAACGGCTTCGGTTGGAGCGTCGGTCGCGCGCCGACCGAGCTCGATGTCGAGCGGTGCGCCCGCGAGGCCGCCGAACGCGCCACCCGGCTGCTCGGCGCGAAGAAGCCGGCCACCGAACGCGTCACGGTGGTGCTCACCCCGTGGGTCACCGCGCAGTTCCTCGGCATCCTCGGCTCCACGTTGTCGGGCGAGTCGGTGTTGAAGGGTCGGTCGTTGTTCGCCGACCGCCTGGGCGACCTCGTCGCCCCCTCGTTCTTCACTCTGGTCGACGACCCGACGTGTCGCGACTCCTACACCGCGACCACCGTCGACGGCGAGGGCCTGGCCACGCGCCGCAACGTCCTCATCGGCGGCGGACGCGTCGAACGGTTCCTGCACAACGCCTACACCGCACGGCGCACCGGCACGCATTCCACCGGCTCGGCGGTGCGCGGCGGGTTCAAGTCCACGCCCGGTGTCGGCCCGATGTCGTTGCAGCTCGTGCCGGGCACCGCGACGCAAGCCGAGCTCGTGGCGGGCATCGATCACGGCCTGCTCGTGCAGGACGTGTCGGGGTTGCACTCCGGCGTCAACCCGGTCAGCGGCGACTTCTCGACCGGTGCCGAGGGCCTCATGGTCCGCGGCGGTGCGCTCGCCGAACCGGTGCGCGAGCTCACGATCGCATCCACCATCCAGAAGATGCTCCTCGACGTCGTGGCCGTCGGAGGCGACGTGGAATGGCTGCCCATGAGCGCGGCCGGTGTGTCGATGGTCGTCGGCGATCTGACGATGTCGGGCGCGTGAGCACCGACCAGCAGCTCGTCGGCATCGCCGCGCGTGTGCTCGACCATGCGCGGGCCGACGAGCAGGTCGAGGTGTACGCGTCACGTGGGTCGTCCACCACCGTGCGCGCCTACGACGGCGAGGTCGAGGCGTTCACCCAGGCGAGCTCGGCGGGCATCGGTGTACGGGTGGTCATCGACGGACGCCAAGGGTTCGCGTCAGCCGGCTCGCTCGACCCCGACGTCGTCGCGTTGTTGCTCGACGACGCCCGCGACAACGCGATGTTCGCCCAACCCGACGATGCGAACGGGCTCGCCACACCCGAAGGACCGGCGCGGGGCCCGCTCGACCTGTGGTGTCCCGATGTCGTCGAGCGCGACGCTGACTGGAAGATCGCCCAGGCCATCGCCCTCGAGGCAGCGGTGCGGGCGGGCGACCCGCGCATCGTCGGCGTGCGCGCCTCGAGCTACGCCGACTCCATCGGCGAGCGCGCCATCGTGTCGAACCGCGGTGTCGAGGTCTACGACCGGGGCACGTTCGCATCGTTGTCGGTGAGCGCGTTGGCCAAGGACGACTCGGGCACGACCACCGGCGCAGGGGCCACCTATGGCCGCAGCACGCATGACCTCGACGCGAACGTTGCGGCGGTCGACGCGGTGCGGCGGGCCACGCAGTGCCTCGGCGCACGAAAGCCCGACACCACGCGCCTCGCCATCGTGCTCGAACCGCGCATGGCGGCCACCTTGCTCGGTCTCATCGGCGGGATGCTGTCCGCGTCGGCGGTGCTCAAGGGCCGTTCGCTCTACGCAGGTCGCGTCGGCGACCAGATCGCGTCGCCGTTGCTGACGCTGTGGGACGACCCGACCGATGTGCGTTCCTTCGGCGCCGACTCCCACGACGGCGAGGGTCTCGTGTGCGGTCGTGTCCCGCTGCTCGAGTCGGGCGTGCTCGCCGGGTACCTGCACAACACCTATACAGCGCGCCGCATGAACACGACCACGACGGCGTCGGCCGCTCGCGGCGCGCGTTCCACCCCAGGGGTGGGTGCCGCCGCACTGCAGGTCGCACCGGGATCCGGGTCGCTGGCCGACCTCCTCGAATCGGTCGATCTGGGGCTCTTCGTGACGTCGATGTCGGGGCTGCACTCGGGAGTCAACACCGTGAGCGGCGACTTCAGCGTCGGCGTCGAAGGGCTGATGATCCGCAAGGGTGCGCTGGCCGAACCGATTCGTGAGGCGACCCTCGGTTCGACATTGCCCCGCCTTTTGACTGGTGTTCGTTCGGTTGGTGCCGATCTTGCATGGCAACCGAGTGGCACCGGTTCGGTGTCGCTCGTGATCGCCGAGGTAACCCTCAGCGGCAACTGACGCCATCGGCCGGCCACCAATCCGGCGAAACGGACGAGCATGCCCATCCTCCACGCCATCATCCTCGGCATCACGCAGGGACTGACCGAGTTCCTCCCGGTGTCGTCGAGCGGCCACCTCCTGCTCGTGCCGTGGCTGTTCGGCTGGAACGACCTCGAGGGCCAGGACAGCCTGAAGAAGGCCTTCGACGTCGGGTTGCACATGGGCACGCTCTCCGGTGCGATCGCGTACTTCCGCAGCGATCTCGTGCGCTACACGAGAGCGGGTCTGGGTGGGCTCGCCGCGCCGCGGACGATGTCTCGCGACGGCCGGCTCGCGTGGTGCCTCGTGCTCTCGGCGGTGCCCGCCGCGCTCGTCGGTGCGGTGCTCGATTCGCAGATCGAGAAGTTGAGCGACGACTTCTGGCTGATCGCGGTGCTGCTCATCGCCTTCGGTCTCCTGCTCCTCGTCGCCGATCGACTCGGGGGCGATCGGCCGCTCGAGAGCGTGACCACGCGCGACGCCCTGCTCACCGGGGTGGCGCAAGTGGCGGCGCTGCTACCCGGCGTCTCGCGTTCGGGGGTCACGATCACGATGGGCCGAAAGCTCGGGCTGAGCCGCGACGCGGCCGCACGGTTCTCGTTCCTGATGAGCCTGATCGTCATCGCCGGCGCGGGCACCTACAAGCTGGCCTCGGTGCTGGCGGGCGACGGGATCCCCGCCGAGCTGCGCGGGGCCATGGTCGCCGGCGTCGTCACCTCGGCCATCACCGGTTGGTTGGCGGTGTGGGCGACGCTGCGGTTCATCCGCAGTCGCTCGTTCGCGCCGTTCACGACGTACCGGGTGTTCGTCGGCCTGGGCGTGCTCGCCCTGCTCGCGACGGGCGTGCGCTGACCCGTCGATCGTCCTAGTCGGACGACTTGGCTGCCGCGGGCGCCGGGGCGGCCGGCTTCGCGCTCGACTCACCCGACGACGAGGAGGACGACGACTCGCTGCTCGGGGTGCTGGTCGAGGAGGACTCCGTGGACGACGACGACTCGCCACCGGTGGTCTTCGCCCGGCCACCGTGGTCGTTCTTGTAGAAGCCACTGCCCTTGAACGTGACGCCGATGTTGCCGAAGATCTTGCGCAACGACCCGGCGCACTGGGGGCATTCGGTCAACGCGTCGTCGGAGAAGGACTGCACGGCTTCGAAGTCGTAGCCGCAATCCCGGCAGCGGTATTCGTACGTGGGCATGTGGGAACGGGCCTCCGGCGGGAGCCTCGGGGAAACCGAACGAGCACGGATGGCTCGTTGGCACTCGCGGGTTTCGAGTGCCAACGATCGTAGCGGTCCCCGCTGCCGCGGCCACCACCTACGATGACGGCAATGGTCGTCGCCGCAGGGGCAGGTATCGCCGCGTCGTATCTCGTCGGCTCGTTCCCCACCGCGCAGCTCGTCGGTCGGCGCCTCGGGCACGATCCGCTGCGCGAGGGGTCGGGCAACCCGGGCGCCTCGAACGTCTACCGCACCGCCGGCCGCGCCGCCGGTGCTTTCGTGCTGCTCGGCGACATGGTCAAAGGGGCCCTGCCCACCGCGATCGCGCTCATCGCCTCGGGGCGACCCCTCGCCGCGTGGTGCTGGCTCGCTGCGGTGCTCGGCCACGTGGTCGCCATCCCGCGGGTGCGGCGCGGCGGCAAAGGCGTCGCAACGGCCGGCGGGGGAGCGTTGGTGCTCCATCCACTCGTGTCGGTCGCCCTGATCCTGGTGTTCGTGCTCGTGGCCCGACGATGGCGCGTGGCCGCACTGGCGTCGCTCGCCATGGCGGGCCTCCTCGCGCCGGCGGTTGCGCTCTCGGGGCGCGGGTGGCACGAGATCGCGGTGGCCGGCGCGGTCAGCCTCCTCGTGATCCTGCGCCACCACGCGAACATCGGCCGGCTCCTCCGCGGCGCCGAACCGTCGTTGCCCGCACGCTGAACCCAACGCGCTCGGCGGTGACGCCTTGCGGCGCGGTGTCGCGGCGTGCTTACCTCGCCCCGTGATCAGTTTG
Organism: Acidimicrobiales bacterium; assembly: GCA_046597135.1. Taxonomy (GTDB): domain Bacteria; phylum Actinomycetota; class Acidimicrobiia; order Acidimicrobiales; family WLNW01; genus WLNW01. Next base: position 6,779 of record JBKJKR010000444.1, read on the forward strand.
GAAGACGCACGCGAGTACGTGCTCGCCGGGTGCCGGGTCGGCCCGCCGACGAGCGTGCCGCTCCGGACCGCCCTCGGGTTGGTCCTCGCCGAGGAGATCGTCGCGGCCGAGGCGATCCCGCCGTTCGCGAACACGGCGGTCGACGGGTTCGCCGTGCGCGCCGCCGACGTCGCCGCAGCCCCCGTGACCCTGCGGGTCATCGGCACGCTTGCCGCAGGAGCCGCCTTCGACCGACCCGTGGGCGAGGGTGAAGCGGTGCGCATCATGACCGGCGCACCGATGCCTCTCGGCGCCGATGCGGCCGTCATGGTCGAGCTCACCGAGCTGAGCGCCGACGGCGCCACCGTGGACATCACCCGATCCGTCGAGCCCGGCGCCTCGGTGCGCAACGCCGGTGAGGACGTGCAGCCCGGCCAGCTCGTCTTCTCGCCCGGCGTGGTGCTGTCCGCGGGTCACCTGGGGGTGCTGGCGTCGCTCGGGCGGCTG
>JBKJKR010000292.1:0-3532 GCA_046597135.1 Acidimicrobiales bacterium
GTGAACACGGCCGCGCGGTTGCCGAAGAAGTCGATGCGCTCGTGGAACGTGTCGGGCACCGGGTCGATGACCACCCAGCGTTCGAGACAGCGCTGACCATCGACGTCGGACGGCATCTGGTGCAACTGTCCGTAGCTGGCACTGACGACGTCGTCGTAGGCGTACGTGGTGCGGTGCGAGATCTCGTACCTCACCGCGCACCACCGTTGCCGCTGCCGCCGCCATTGCGAACGTTGACGAATCGGGGCGAGGTGTCGGTGGGCGTGAGCACGCTGCGATGCGGCAGCAATCGGCCGAAGTTCTCTTCGTCGACGGCGTCGGCGAGCGCGTGCAACCGGGTGCGCATCGCCGAGGTGAACCGTTCGAGCTCGTGGCGCACACCCGCATCGTCAGACAGGGCGAGCCGACCACTCGTGACGTCGTCGATGAGGCCGACGGCGTCGCGGGCGATCGCCAAGGACTTCGACGGCGCATCGCCCGAGGAGCGCGAGAGCTCTTCGAGATGTCCGACGAGCAGATCGAGCTGGAAGCGCACCGACCGTGGGTTGTCGGCCGCGCCGACGAGGAGGTCGAGCACCGTGTCGGGATGGGCTCGCGACTGGTACCGGCGGCGGTAGGTGATGATGCTCTCGGCTGCGGTGAGCACCGACTCGAGCACGAGGCTGTCGGTCGGCCCGTCGCGCTCGACGCCGAGCGCGGCACCGAGCAGGTTGACGATCTGCAACGCACGCTCGACGCGCCGACCCGTGTCGAGGAAGCGCCACGCCGGGTCGCGCACCATCGATTCGGCGCCGAGCCCGCCGAGGGCGAGGAACGCCTGCAATGCGCGACCGAGTGCGAACTGCACGGCGTCGTCGTGGGCGCCAGATGACGGCGCGAGCTCCGCGAGCTCACGCTGCAACGCACCGACGACGAGGAACGTGTCGATCGACAACTGGTCGCGCACCGCTTCGGACGCGTCGAGGAGTCGCTGCACCGAGTTGGCCACTGTACCGCTGCGGTGACGATCGACGATGAGCCCCGACAGCTCGAGCTCGGGGGTCTCGAGGAGCCGCTCGGCTTCGTCGCCGACGAAGCCCGGATACGTCGCGGTGACGCGGGTGAGCGTGACGAGCAGGGCCCGCAACGCGTTGACGCCCGGACCCGGACGGCTGTGCTCGAACTCGACGCGGCGGGTGTTCGCGGCACGCAGGAGACGGGCGGTGGCCTCGGCGCGCTCGGCGTAGCGACCCAGCCAGAACAGGTTCTCGGCGGCGCGAGCAGACAGCGTGGCGCTGGGGTCGACCTCGATCTCGTGATCGAGCGGTGCGCCACCGAGCCAGAACGCGTTGAGGCTCTCGGGCTCGGACGACAGCACCCAGGTGTCCTTCGAGACCGCACCGATCTGGTTGGACACGGCGAGCGAGGAGTCGTCGGGGGCGACGCGGGTGAGCCCGCCGGTCATGACGGCGAAGGAATGCCCGTCGGCCACCGCGAAGGTGCGCAGCACCGTGCGACGCGGCAGGAAGCCGTCGCGGGCGAGCACCGGCGCAGTGGAACCGCAGAGGATCTCCTGGCCGACCCACCGGCTGGGGCGCGCTTCGATGGCAGCGCGCAGCTCGTCGCGTTCAGCGGAGGACAGCTGCGGGCCGAACTTGGTGGGTCCGCCGCGCGATCGCGACGTGGAACGGATCACCAACGAGTCGAGGTTGGCGAGTACGTGCGAACGCGACACCGGATCGCCGCACCACCACGACGGGGCCGACGCCAGTACGAGGTCTTCGCCGAGGAGCGTCTTCGCGAGTTGTGGCAACAGCACGCCGATGCCCGCGTTCTCGAGGATGCCACTGCCGAGCGGGTTGACCACGGTGACCGCACCGCGGCGCGCCGCGTCGACGAGCCCGGCGACGCCGAGCTCGGAATCGGGGCGTAGTTCGAGTGGATCACAGAACCACGAGTCGACCCGGCGCATGATCACGTCGACGGGGCGCAACCGGTTGACCGTGCGCAGCCACACCCGACCGTCGCGCACGAGAAGGTCGGAGCCTTCGACGAGCGGGTACCCGAGCTGGGCGGCCACGAACGCGTGCTCGAACGCGGTCTCGGACAGGGGACCCGACGAGAGCACCACGATGCGGGGTTCGTCGACGCCCTCGGGGGCCACCGACTGCAAGCCCGAACGCAGCGTGCGGAAGTAGGGCGCGAGACGATCGACACCCGCGCGTCGGTAGATGCGCGAGAACACCTGCGAGATGACCGCACGGTTCTCCATCGCGTACCCGGCACCCGACGGTGCCTCGGCGCGATCGCTCATGACGTTCCACGTGCCGGACGGGTCGCGGATGAGATCGATGGCCAGCTTGAACAGCTGGTGTTCGCCCGGGATGCGGATCGCGTCGCACGGCCGGAGGAACATCGGGTCGTCGAACACGAGCTCGTAGGGGATGGATCCGTCGGCGAGCAGCCGCCGCTCGCCGTAGAGGTCGGTGAGCACGAGGTCGAGCAGGTGCGCCCGCTGCACGACGCCGGTCTCGATGGCCGACCATTCGTCGGCGGGGATGACCACGGGCAGCGGGTCGAGGCTCCACGCCCGCCGGAGCGGCCCGTCGGACGTGGTTGCGTTGTAGGTGACGCCGTCCTGCTCGAGGGCGCGAGCCGTTTCGGCGCTGCGGCGGATCAGCTCACGATGACCCAACCGGTCGAGGGCTTCGGCCAACGGCGCCCAGTGCTCGCGCGGACCGCCTGACGGCTCGACGAGCTCGTCGTAGGTCTCTGACGCCGGGAGGTAAGCGCCGAGCAGCGAGGCTGGAGAAGTGACCGTCATGACTGGGGGTGCAACATGGGGGGAACGCTCAGCGCGGCGCAAATCGACGCAGGTCGAGCGTTCGAGGGTACTCCGCCCGCTCAAACAACTCACGGTCCGTGAACGCCGCCAGATCGACCGCGCCCGGCGTGTGGCCGGTGCGGAAGAACCGGCTGGCCCGACGCGCCTCGGCCTCGTTGGCATTCACCGGGAACGTGTCGTACGAACGTCCACCCGGGTGTGAGACGTGATAGGTGCACCCGCCGAGTGAACGGGCGCTCCATCTGTCGATCACGTCGAACACGAGTGGGCCGTGCACGTCGATGGTGGGGTGCAACGCCGACCATGGATTCCACGCCTTGAACCGCACGCCGGCCACCGCCACGCCCGACGCCGCGGTGGGCAGCAACGGCACCGGGGTCAGGTTGCAGGTGACGAGGTGGCGCGCCGGGTTGAACCCTTGCACGAGCACCTGCAACCGCTCGACCGACGAGTCGACGTAGCGAGCGGTGCCGCCGGCGGTGGTCTCCTCGCCGAGCACGTGCCACGGCTCGATCGCCGAGCGCAACTCGAGCCGCACATCGTCGACCTCGACCTCGCCGATGAGCGGGAAGCGGAACTCGAGGAAGGGGGCGAGCCACTCGTGATCGAACGCGAACCCGTGACGCTGCAGGTCGTCGACCACCTCGTGCGCGTCGGCTGCGACGAACCACGGCAGCATGAACTGGTCGTGCAGGTCGGTGCCCCACC
>JBKJKR010000558.1:0-7717 GCA_046597135.1 Acidimicrobiales bacterium
AGCATGCGATGCAGCTTGTCGAGCGCGTCGGCGATGTTGCCCGAGTCGATCGAATCGGTCAGCTCCCACGGGGGCACGGTGCCGGCCTCGCCGAGGAACGGCTCGATCTCGGCCGCGGTGACCTTGGCCCCCGGGCCATAGGTCGACTCGAGGGTGTGCAGCACGCTGACCACCCGGGCGCGGTCCTCGCCGAGACGCTGGTGCACGAGCTGGCGCGCCGCCCGGTCGAGGGTCACCGGTGCCTCGTTCAGCCGCTCGTCGAGCCAGGAGTCGGCGGCCTTGCCCGACGGCACGCCGGTCTCGTGCACCGTGCCGCCCGCGGCCTTGACCGCCTCGACGAGCTTCTTGGGCACGGCGCCGAGCCGATCCTGGCGGGGTGACTGCCCGCGTTCCCAGACCAGCACGAGACGGGTCGTGGCCAGCGGATCGGCGAGCACGGCCAGGAGCGGCGCGAGATCGTCGGCCTTCGTGAACCGGCCGAGGTGATGGCCGGCGACCACACGGTGCCCGGTGAGGAACGGCGGGGTCTGCGCCGCATCGACCAGCGCGGCGAGCGAGAACCCGTCATCGACCCGGAAGTCCTCCTCGCCGAGCCGCACGAGCGCGAAGTCGCGGTCCTCGCCGGCGAGGAGCTCGTGGATGAGCTCGTGCACGGCATCGGCGAGCAGGGACGGTTCGTCGCCGACCAGCAGGTGGACGTGGCTCGGGGCCGGGGGCACCGCTCAGCGCTCCGCGAGGATCTCGGCCATGACGTCGGCGACCCGGCGGGCACCCCGCACGTCGTGCGCCCGGAGCACCCGGCAACCGAGCCCGATGCCGAGCGCGTGCGCGGCCCACGTGGCTTCGCGGCGGTCGTCGACCTCGGTGCCGACGAGCGAACCGAGGAATCGTTTGTTGGACGCGCTGAGGAACACCGGGAAGCCGAGGTCGACGAGGTCGTCGGAGTGGCGCAGCAGCGTGGTGGACATCGCTTCGTTCTTGCCGAGGTCGAGGCCGGCATCGACCATGATCTTCGATCGTGGGATGCCCGCCGCGAGCGCACGACCCGCTCGGCCGGCGAGGAAGGCACAGACGTCCTTGCGCACGTCGGCGTACACGGGGTTCGGGTCGGGTACCCGCGGCGCGAGCCGGATGTGGGTGGCCACCACCGAGGCGCCATGTTGGGCGGCCGCAGGGAGGTAATCGGGATCGGCGAAGCCACTGATGTCGTTGCCGATCTGTGCGCCGACTGCGAACGCCTCGCGGACGACGCGGGCTCGGAACGTGTCGACCGAGATCGGGATGTCGAAGCGGGCGCGCAGCGCGGCGACCGCCGGCAGCACGCGTTCGAGCTCTTCGTCGACGGTGACCTCGGGCCCGGGACCTGCTTTGACCCCACCGACGTCGAGGAAGTCGGCGCCCGCGACCACCAGCGACTCGGCCTTCTTCATGAACGAATCGAAGTCGTAGTAACTGCCGCCGTCGAAGAAGGAATCGGGTGTGCGGTTGAGGATCCCCATGACGAGAGCCCGATGGGTGATGTCGTAGCGGTGGGTTCGACCGAGCTCGAGAATCACGCGTGCGACGCTACAGGGCGCTCACTCGTACCCGTACCCGAAGGTCGGCCTCGAGCACGTCGATGACCATGCCGCCCACGGCGACGCGCTCACCGACCCGGGGTGCGGTGGCACCGCGGATCTGGTGCCGGACCGGCGCCCAGATCACGGGTGGGTCATAGCGCGCCCGTAGGTCGCGCGCGACCACGGCGGCCGGGCTGCTCGCCGTGCGCACGATGAGCACGTCGATGGACGCGACGTCGAGGTCGCGCAGCTCGCGCAACGTGTCCTTCGACGCGGCCGTGCCGTCGAGCTCGACCACCACGGCATCGCTGCGCCACAGCCACACGCCACGGGCGATGAGCCCGGCCACCGCGGGCGGGCGCTGGGCGGCAAGCACCGGCGCGACCAGCGCGACAACGACCACCGCGAGCGATCCGCACCGGAGCATCCGCCGCGCATCATGATGCATCGCGGCCGAAGCACCGAGTCGGACCCGATCGGTGGACACGAGCCATCGCGCCGCCAGTGCGGCGCCCAGCACCATCACGTGCGCCGACCGCAACGTGCCGAGCGGCGCACGACCCGCGTGCGCGGCGACCGTGGTGATCCACCACAGCAACACGCGCGTGGGCAGTTGCAGGATCGAGGCGAGCGGGCCACCGACCGCGCCCGCGACGACACCGCCGGTGAGACCCCACACCATCACCGGACCCGCGGCCGGCAGGGCGAGGAGGTTCGCCGGGATCGACGCCAACGGCACGCCACCGAAGGTGAGCACCGATATGGGCGCGACCGCGAGCTGGGCCGCGATCGTGACCCCCAACGACTCGCGCAGGACCGCGGGCCCCCGCAGCCCCGCGGCTACCCGGCGGCTGCCGACCAGGATGCCCAGCGACGCCGCAGCCGACAGCTGGAAACCGACCGAGCGCACGAGCAACGGATCGGCGCACAGCAACACGGTGACCGCGAGTGCAAGGACGCGGAGCCCCGGAGCGGTTCGCCCCGCGGACGCCGCGCCCGTGGCCACCGCGGCCATGACCGCGGCCCGCAGCACCGACGGCTCGGCCCGGGTGACGAGCACGAAGAGCACGAGCACGAACAGGGTCACCGGCCAACGTGCGCGATGCGGGACCCGGCGCAGCAGCGGCCCGGCGGCCGCCAAGACAAAGGCCACGTTCTGCCCGCTCACCGCGAGCAAGTGCCCCAACCCGCCGGCGCGGAAGTCGTCGGCGAGGAGTGCACTCTGGGCGCGGTCGTCGCCGAACACGAGCCCGGTGTACAACGACCGCTGCTGATACGGCAGCGCGTTTGCGCCACCCGCGAGCGCGGCCCGCACGCGGTTGGCCAACCCGTACCAGGGGTTCGCAGCACGCCACGTGACGAGGTCGTCGATGGCCACCCGGCCGGCGACGTGGCGGGCGTCGAGCCACGGTGCGTCGGGCGGGCGTGGCTCGAACGCGCCGCGCACGAGCACCCGCTCACCGAGCAGGTGCGACGCGAGCTCGGCCTGCAAGGTGCGATCGACGAACGCCTCGTAGCGGCGCCCCTCGATGCGCACGTCGACCCGCGCCCCGTACTGCAGCGGCACCGGATCGTTCATCAACGTCGCTTCGGCCTCGAACGCACCTGATCGCTGCTCGGCGTGCAGCGCGTGCATCGCCACCGCACCGCTGGACGACGCCCACAGGAACGCTGCCGCGGCGAGCAACCACGGCGCGCGCGTCGCGACCACCGCAACAGCCACCAGCACCGCGCACCAGCGGGGCAACGGCAACAACAACCACGCGCCCGACGCCGCCGCGCACGCAACGACCACCGCCCATCGATCGGACATGGGTCAGACCGTGACCAGCGGACGGAGCTGCTCGAGCTTGGCCGACCCGATGCCTTTGACGTCGCCCAGCGCGTCGACGTTGCGGAACGGGCCGTGCAACGTGCGATGCGCGACGATGGCCGCCGCGGTCGCCGGCCCGACACCTGGGAGCGCGTCGAGCTCCACTGCGGTCGCGTTGTTCAGATCGACCGGTGCAGTGTCGGCGCCGGGCGACGCCACGGCAGCTCCCCCGCCGTTGTCGACAGCCGTGATGGGCGCGGCCTCGCCGACTCGAGGCACGACGACCCGCTGGCCGTCGGTGAGCTTCGCCGCGAGGTTGACCCGGGCCAGGTCAGCGTCGGGCGCCGCACCGCCCGCTGCGGCCACGGCGTCGAGCACCCGCGACCCCGGCGGCACCGCAACGACGCCCGACGCGGCCACGGCGCCCACCACGTGCACGAGCAAGCGCGCAGCGCCCGAGGCCCCCGATGTGCTGGGTGAACCGGTTGGTGGCGGAGTGGTCGCCGACGTTCCCGCGCCCGCCGTCACGGTCGAACCGTCGCCGGCGGACGCACCGGCGACACCAGAAGCGCCGGCGCGGGGCAGGAGCGTCGCGATGTCGGGACGAGTCGGGGCGCGCAGCACCAGCCACGAGCCGGCGACGATGACGGCCACCGTCATGAGCACGACCGCCTTGACGAACGTCTGGCGGCCGAGCGACCACCCTGGCGTGGACCCGCCGATCCATGGAAGGCGGAACCGGATCGCCGCGGTCATCCACTCCCGAAAACCGATCGGCTCGGGCCGCGTCGGCGCATGCTCGTCGGTGGGCATGAGAAACCCCTCCCGTCAGAAGAACAGGAGGGGAAGTGGACGAACTGTAGTAGGTCGTCGCCCGTCAGAACAGGCGCTGGGTGAGCTTGCGCCGGTACACGGGCGTGCGTGGGTCGTCGGGGCCCATGATCTCGAGCAGGTCGACGAACCGCTGGCGCGCTTCGTCGTCGGCCTTGACCTGATCGAGCAAGGTGTCGAGCTCCGAATCGAAGTCGTCGAGCGGCTGGGCGCCGGCGCGCGCCATGGCGGCGATGCGCTTCGTCTCGGGTGTCTCGGGGATGCGGGCGAGCAGCGCCAGCCCTTCCTCGCTGTCATTGCGGGCCACGAGCATCTCGGCCAGCGCCACGGTGGCCCGTTCGTTCCCCGGTTCGATGTCGAGCACCTCGCGCAACGAGGTCTCGTCGCCCGCCTCGAGCAGGTTGGTCAGGTGCATCTCGGCTTCGCTCGGCAAGAAGCGCGACACGAACTCGACGACCGCCGCCTCGCCCTGGGCGCCGACGAACCCGTCGACGACCTTGCCGCCCTTGACCGCGAAGACCGCCGGAATGGACTGCACCCGGAAGGCCTGCGAGATCGCCGGGTTCTCGTCGACGTTGACCTTGGTGAGCACGACCTGGCCGTCGGTCGCGTCGATGACCCGTTCGAGGATGGGTCCGAGCTGCACGCACGGGCCACACCACGGCGCCCAGAGGTCGACGACGACGGCGACGTCCATCGAGCGGGCGATGACATCGGTTTCGAACGTGGCATCAGTGATATCGATCGGCATGTCGCGACTCCTTGCAGGGCGAGCGAACACCGCATGCGGCGGCTCAGGCGGACCTCAGCGTACGCGGTGACCGAACGAGACCAACCGGTCACCCCACCCGCGGTGGGGCGCGGCGGTGCGAGCCGCGTCCGACGCAGGCAAGGCGGTAGGTTGACGCCCCATGACCGACCTCCCCGGCGTCCGCGCCGACGCCGTCACGGCGTGGCTCACCGAGCACTCCCCTGCCGCTCGGCCACCTCTGAGGTTCGACCACATCGCCGGCGGCCGATCGAACCTCACCTATCGCGTCACCGATCAGGCCGGTCACGCATGGGCGCTGCGCCGTCCACCGCTCGGCCATGTGCTCGCAACCGCGCACGACATGGGGCGCGAGTTCCGCATCCTTTCGGCGCTCAACGTCACCGCGGTGCCAGTACCCGACGTCGTGGGTCTGTGCGACGACATCTCGGTGAACGACGCACCGTTCTACGTGATGGACTTCGTCGAAGGCATCGTGCTCCGCGACCAGGCGTCGGCCGAGGCCATCGCGCCGTCCGTTCGCACGCACGCGTGCACGAGCATGGTCGACACGCTCATCGCGATCCACCAGGTCGACGTCGACGCGATCGGCCTCGGCACGCTCGGCCGCAAAGAGGGCTACATCGCCCGGCAGCTGAAGCGTTGGCGCCAGCAGTTCGCCGACTCGAAGACACGTGAGTTGCCCGAGATCGAACGGGTGCACGACATCCTCGTGGCGCGCATGCCCACGCAACAGGGCGCCGGCATCGTGCACGGCGACTACCGACTCGACAACTGCATCCTGTCACCGCAGGGCGACGTGGTCGCGGTGCTCGACTGGGAGCTGTGCACGCTCGGCGATGTGCTCAGCGACCTCGCGCAGCTGCTCGTCTACTGGTGCGAGGCCACCGACGACGCGTACACCCTCGAGTCACCGCCCACGGTGGTGCCGGGCTTCCTCACGCGCGACGAGATCATCGCCGCGTACGCAGCACAGTCGCCGCTCGACCTGAGCGACATCGACTTCTACCTCGCGTTCGCCTATTGGAAGGTGGCCTGCATCATCGAAGGTGTCTATGCGCGCTACAAGGCGGGCGTGATGGGTGACGACGGCGCAGGCCTCGAGATCGAATCGTTCGCCCGACGCGTAGAACTGCTGGCCCGACACGCCGACGAGATCGCGAGCCGCTTGTGACCGACTTCGGAGCGGGTCCGCTGTTCGAACTGATCGAACGCCCCGACGTCGACCGGCCGGTCCTGCTCGTCCATCTCGAAGGATGGATCGACGCCGGCGCGGCCGCCGTCACCGGCATCGCCGCGGCGCTCGCCGAACAAGGCTCGAAGGTCGTAGCGCGCTTCGACACCGAGCAGCTGCTCGACCACCGGGCGCGGCGCCCGGTCATGCACCTCGACGACGGGGTGAACACCGGGCTCACGTGGCCCGAGATCAACCTCGAGCTCGCCACCGACCGCGAAGGCACACCGTTCCTCGTGCTGCACGGCCCCGAGCCCGACCACAACTGGCGCCGCTTCGCGGACGCGGTCATGCACCTCGCGGTCGAGTTCGACACCCGTCTGCTGGTGGGCTTCGGTGCGTACCCGGCCGCGACACCGCACACCCGCGCGCCGCGGCTGTCGGCCACGGCCACCGATCGCGCATTGGCCGCGCAGGTGGGCTTCACCAACGCGACCCTCGACATACCTGCGGGCGTGCAGGCCGTCATCGAACGCAAGTCGGTCGAGTTCGACATCCCGGCCATCGGCCTCTGGGCGCAGGTACCGCACTACGCGGCCACCATGCCGTACCCGGCGGCCGCCGCGGCGTTGCTCGACGGTGCTCGCATCGTGGCCGGGTTGCAGTTCGATGCCGAGCCGCTGCGTGAGCAGTCGATGGCCACGCGTCAACGCCTCGACGAGCTCGTGGGGCGCAACGAAGAGCATGCCGAGATGTTGCGCCAGCTCGAGGCGCAGGACGACGCCATCCGCCAGGCCGACGAGAACGAGCTGCCGAGCGTCGACGAGCTCGCGGCCGAGGTCGAGCAGTTCTTGCGCGAACAGGACGAGTAGAGAGACACCGATGAAGATCGACACCGGACTCCACAGCGACCTCGCACAGGCAGGCGATGTCGCGCGCCGAGCCGAAGCCGCGGGGTACGACGGTTTGTTCGGCGCCGAGATCGCGCACGATCCGTTCCTCCCGATCGCGCTCGCGGCGCAGGCCACCACGCGCATCGAGCTCGGCACCGGCATCGCCGTCGCGTTCGCCCGCAACCCGATGACCCTGGCCGTCATCGGACACGACCTGCAACGCCTCTCGCAGGGTCGGTTCGTGCTCGGCGTCGGCAGCCAGATCAAGCCGCACATCACCAAGCGGTTCTCGATGCCCTGGTCGAGCCCAGCGGCCCGCATGCGCGAGTTCATCCTCGCGATGCGAGCGATATGGAACACGTGGGACACCGGCGAGCGGCTCGCGTTCCGCGGCGAGTTCTACAAGCACACGTTGATGACGCCCATGTTCGATCCGGGCAAGAACGTGTACGGTCCGCCGCCGGTGCTGCTGGCCGCGGTCGGCCCGGGCATGACCGCAGTCGCGGCCGAGGTCGCCGACGGCCTCGTGGCCCACGCGTTCACCACGTCGTCGTACTTCCGCGATGTCACGGTTCCCATAGTCGAACGAGGGCTCGCCGCGTCAGGGCGCACCCGCGCCGACTTCCAGATCTCGATGCCGTTGTTCGTAGTCACCGGACGCGACGAGGAACAGCTCCG
>JBKJKR010000033.1:0-2972 GCA_046597135.1 Acidimicrobiales bacterium
GCCTGTCGATGGACTACCAGCTGTTCCTGCTGGCGGCGATCAAGGAACGCCACGACCAGACCGGCGACGCCGCGCTCGCCGTGCGCGCGGGCATCGCCCGCACCGGACGCCCCATCACGAACGCAGCGCTGATCATGATCATCGTCTTCGTGGCCTTCGGGGTCACCGGACCGATCCCGCCCACCGACCTCGCTGTCACGCTCGCCCTCGCCGTGCTGCTCGACGCGACGGTCATCCGCATGATGCTCGTGCCATCGGTGCTCGGGATGCTCGGCCCGAAGGCCTGGTGGATCCCCGCCTGGCTCGACAAGCGACTCCCCAAGGTCGAGTTCGCCCACTGACCGTCGGGGGTCGGCACACATCGAACAAACGGAGAACACCATGAACACGTCCACCACACCCGTCGCTCGAGCGGCCACGCGCCGTTGGCCGCTCGAGCGAGTCCTGTTCGCCATGGCCGGCACGGTCACGTTGCTCAGCGCTCTGCTCGCCGCGGTCGTGAGCCCGTGGTTCCTGCTCCTGACGACGTTCGTCGGGATCAACCAGTTGGCCTACGTCACCCTGCGGGCCTGTCCCGCATCGCTCGTGCTGAAGCGGTTCGGGGTGCAACCCCAGTGCCGCTGGTAACGACGCCACCGCCTTCGCTCGTCGGGGCGTAGCCTCTGGATACTCTGGGTTCCGGCTCAGAGGATGGGGGATCCAATGGAGCGCGAGGCAGCACTCGGTCTGATGCGTCGGGCCGTGGACATCGGCGTGCAGGTGTGGCCCGAGATGGCCGAGCGGCACATGGAGGTCCCGCTCGACTACTTCTCCGACCCGGCGATCTTCGCAACGGAGAAGGCGTTGTACGAACGATCGCCGCTCGCGCTCATCGCGTCGTGTGAGATCCCGGACGCGAACGACTTCGTGGTGCGCAACGCGGTCGGCCGGTCGGTTCTCGTCACGCGCGACGAGGACGGCCGAGCGCATGCGTTTCTGAACTACTGCCGTCACCGCGGAGCAGAGCCGGCGCACGGTTGCGGGAACGCACGGCGGTTCACCTGCCCGTACCACGCGTGGGTCTATGACCCGAAGGGCGCGCTCGTCGGCATGCCGCTGCGGGACCGCCACGACAGCCTCGACCTCGAGAACTACGGCCTCGTGGAGCTGCCGAGCGAGGAGCGCCACGGTTTCGTGTGGGTGGTGCTCCGACGCGATCTCCCGATCGACGTGGCCGCGCACCTCGGCACGCTCGACGACGAGATCGGCCGGCTCCGGTGCGACACGATGCGGTACTACCCCTCGCACGAGGAGGCCCGCATCGACGCCAACTGGAAGGCCGTCGCCGAGGGTCTGCTCGAGGGCATCCACGTGCCGATCGTGCACGCCCAGACCTTCAACCTCAACCCGCAGGCGGCCAACGTCGACCTCGCGTACTACGACGGCTTCGGCCCACATGTGCGTTGGGGGCTCGGCCTGTTCGACCACGACGGTGCGACGCAACTGCAGTCCACGCCCGAGGCGGAGTGGAAGCCCGACGAATCCATCGGCAACATCTGGCTGATCTCACCCGGGCTGCTGCTCGCCAACGAGCTCTACGGCGTCATCTACGCGACCCTCACACCGGGAGCGCATCCCGCCGAGTCGTTCTTCCGCTACGGGTGGCTGAGCCCGGTGACCGAGGCGCCCGAGGGCATGCCAGGGCCCGAGCAGATGGCCGATCGGGCTCGCCGCGCGGTCTACGAGGACCTTGCGGTGTGGGAAGGCTGCGGGCGTGGCCTGACGATGGGCCAGCACGGCCACGAGCTCATCGGGCGGAACGAGAAAGGCCTGCAGCTCTTCCACGAGGGCCTCGCACGCGAGACCGGCTACACCGGCCTGCGCTACGTCTGAGTGCCGCCGCCCTTGGCGACGCGGAAGGGCGAGAGGTAGCCGATGCTGGCCACCGTGAACGGGACGACGTAGTTGACCGCGACGCGGATCCACGTCGCGACGTTGCCGTGACCGCCGGCGATCACCGAACCCTGGTTGACCGTCGAGAGGATCGTGCCCACCACGAGCGACACCCGACTCGCTGTGCGGAAGGTGATGCCCTGAAGGATGAGCCGGGCCGCGTCGAGCGGGCTCCTCCACGGCGGCACCGGTGGTCGGCCGGCGCTGCTCGCGAGGCGAGGTTCGCCACTGGGGATGTTCATGTGCTCCTCCACCTCAGACCGTAGCTCCGCGTGCGAGGCCGGTCGGTACGCTCACGCCGCACCGTCGAACCAGGAGATAGCCATGGCCCACCTCCAGCCCCTGCACCGGAAGGACCTGCCGCAGTACGAATCGATGTTCGCACTGATGGAGGAGCGGGCCGGGTTCGTGCCGAACGCCTTCCTCACCATGGCCCGCCGGCCGGGGATGCTCGACGCGCTGCAGGGGCTCATCCAAGAGGTCTTTGCCGGCTCCGTGTCGCGCGAGACGAAGTCGTTGGTGGCGCTCATGTCGAGCTACGGGGCGGGGTGCCGGTACTGCCAGGCACACCAGGCGGCGAGCCTCACGCATCAGGGCATGAACGCGGCGAAGTTCGACGCGATTGCCGACTTCGAGACCAGCGACCAGTTCACCGATGCCGAACGCGCAGCCATGCGCCTGGCATTCGCGTCAGGGCAGCAACCCAACGCCGCGACCAAGGAGCACTTCGCCGGCCTTCACGAACACTTCGATGAGGCGGAGATCGTCGAGATCGTCGGCGTGATCGCCATGTTCGGCTTCTTGAACCGCTGGCACGAGACGATGTCGACCGATCTCGAGGACGCGCCACTCGGCATCGCCGCGCGGTCGCTGGGTGGCCTGGCATGGGAGCCCGGCCGCCACGCCCCGCAGTGATCCACGTGAGGTGGTGACACTGAACACTCCAGCCGGGCCTGAATCGGGCGGCGTCAGAGCACGCGCAGTATCGCGCCCTGGGGGTTGAAGAAGAACCCCCCGGGCGTGACGAGCGCGGTTCGGGC